>NZ_JBITLX010000026.1:18285-134885 GCF_044465625.1 Actinoplanes sp. NPDC049599 | reverse complement strand
ACGGGCCGGCGGGCGGCAGACGGGCCGGCGGGCGGCAGACGGGCCGGCGGGCGGCAGACGGGCCGGCGGGCGGCAGACGGGCCGGCGGGCGGCAGACGGGCCGGCGGGCGGCAGGCGGGTGGGTTGCGGCAGGCGGGTGGCGGCGGGCGGGTGGCTGGGTGGTGGGCGCCACGCGAGCAGGCGGCAGACGGCAGACGGGCGGCGGGCGGGGCGGCGAGCGATAGCTGGCCGGCAGCACAGGCAGGCTGCAGGCACCAGACAAGGGGCTGCGAGCGAGCGGCGAGCCGCCGGCGGCCACTGAGCCCTTCCGATCGCCCCGCCGACCACCTGCCCGATCAGCGCAGTCGGTCGAGGTCCGTGAAGAAGTCCGGGTAGGTCTTCGCCACGCAGCCCGGATCGGCGATTTCCATGCCCGGCGACCGCAGCCCCAGCAACGACAAGCTCATCGCCATCCGATGGTCCTCATACGTAGCGAACCGCGTCGGGCGAGGCACCCCCGGATGCACCGTGAACCCGTCCTCGTCCTCAACCGCCTCGATCCCCGCCCGCCGCAACTCAGTCACCACAGCCGCCACCCGGTCGGTCTCCTTCCCCCGGATGAACCCGATCCCGCGCACCCGCGTCGGCGAGTCCGCATAAACCGCCACCGCCGCCAACGTCTGCGCCGTATCCGAAATGTCAGCCATGTCGACGTCAATACCGTGCAGGACCCCGCCCGCGCTCACCGTCACCGACTCCGCCGTGCGGGTCACCGTCGCGCCCATCCGCCCCAGCACCTCGGCGAATGCCACGTCACCCTGCAGGCTGCCGGCGCCGAGTCCGCTGACCGTCACCCGGCCGCCGGTCACCGCCGCCGCGCCCAGGAAGTACGACGCCGCGCTCGCGTCCGGTTCGATTGCGTACTCCGTGGCGCGGTACGTGCCCGGTGCCACGCTCAGGCCCTCTACCGAGACCCCGAACGCCGCCATCACCGCCCTGGTCATCTCCACGTACGGGACCGAGACCAGCGCCGAGGTCAGCTCGACGGCGAGGCCCTCGGTCATCAGCGGGCCCGCCATCAGCAGCCCCGACAGGAACTGGCTGGAGATGTGACCGCTGACGCGTACCGCTCCTCCCCGCAAGGGGCCGCGCACGGTCGCCGGCAGGAAACCCGTCGTGGACACCGTCGCGCCCAGGTCGCGCAGGGCCTCCAGGACCGGGCCGAACGGCCGGGCGCGTAGCTGGGCCGAGCCGTCCACGACCGTGGCGCCGGGGCGGAGCGCCGCGGCCGGCAGGATGAACCGCGACGTGGTGCCGGACTGGCGCGCGTCGACGGTGGCGGCCGCGGCGCCGCGCCGGGGGTCCACGCCGGTGACGGTCACCGTCGCGGTCGCGGGGTCGGCGTTGATCGTGGCGCCCAGTGCCGCGACCGCGCCGAGCATCGCCCGGGTGTCGTCGGCGAACAGGGCGCCGGTCAGCGTCGACGTTCCCGGGGCCAGGGCGGCGCACATCAGCGCCCGGTTGGTGATGCTCTTCGACCCCGGCGGGCGCACGGTGGCGTCCAGGGGTGCGCTCAGCGGGGCAACGGTCAGGACGTCCGGGAGATCAGGCACGGACCGATTCTTCCGGTACGGCGTGCCCGACCTCCCGACGGCCCTCAGACGACGACGCTGACCAGGCGCCCCTTGACCACGATCACCTTGCGGGGCTCGCGGCCCGCCAGCGCCTCGGCGACCGACTCCAGCGCTGCCGCGCGTACGGCATCCTCGGTCGTGTCCGGCGCGACCTCGACCCGGCCGCGGACCTTGCCGTTCACCTGCACCGGGTAGGTGATCGACTCGGCCACCAGCTGGGCCGGGTCGGCCACCGGGAAGTCGGCGTAGGCCAGCGTGTCCGGGTGGCCCAGCTTGCGCCACAGCTCCTCGGCCAGGTGCGGGGCGAACGGCGACATCATCAGCACCAGCGGCTCGATCGCCTCGCGGGACGTGGTGGCCAGCGGGGTCAGCGTGTTGGTCAGCTGGATCAGCTTGGCGATGGCCGTGTTGAACCGCAGCTCGTCCATGTCCTCGCGGACGCCGTCGATGGTGCGGTGCAGCACCCGCCGGGTCGCCGGGTCCAGCGGCTCGTCGGTCACCCGGACCGCGCCGGTGTCCTCGTCCACCACCAGCCGGCAGACCCGCTGCAGGAACCGCTGCGAGCCGACCACGGCGCGGGTGTCCCAGGGGCGGGACACGTCCAGCGGGCCCATCGCCATCTCGTAGACCCGGAACGTGTCGGCGCCGTACTGCTCGCTCATGTCGTCCGGGGTGACGACGTTCTTCAGCGACTTGCCCATCTTGCCGTACTCGCGGGCGACCTCCTGATCGCCGTGATACCACTTGCCGGCGCGCTCGACGACCTCCTCGGCGGGCACGATGACGCCGCGGGCGTCGCGGAACGCGTACGCCTGGATGTAGCCCTGGTTGAACAGCTTGCGGAACGGCTCGAAGGACGAGATGTGGCCCAGGTCGTACAGCACCTTGTGCCAGAAGCGGGCGTACAGCAGGTGCAGCACCGCGTGCTCGACGCCGCCGACGTACAGGTCGACGCCGCCGCAGTCCGCCGCGTCGCGCGGGCCCATCCAGTACGCCTCGTTCTCCGGGTCCACCAGCACCTTGTTGTTGTGCGGGTCCAGGTACCGCAGCTCGTACCAGCACGAACCCGCCCACTGGGGCATGGTGTTCGTCTCGCGGGTATAAACGCGAGGGCCGTCGCCCAGGTCCAGCTCGACGGTCACCCAGTCCTTCTTGCGCGACAGCGGCGTCTCCGGCTCGCTGTGCTCGTCGTCGGCGTCGAAGGTGCGCGGCGAGAAGTCGTCGGTGTCCGGCAGCACCACCGGCAGCATCGAGTCGGGCAGCGCGACCGGCAGGCCGGTCTCGTCGTAGACGATCGGGAACGGCTCGCCCCAGTAACGCTGCCGGCTGAACAGCCAGTCGCGCAGCCGGAACGTGGTCGCGCCCGTGCCGTGGCCGTGCTCCTCCAGCCAGGCGATCATCGCAGCCTTGGCGTCCGCGACGCCCATGCCGTTCAGCCACTCGCTGTTGATCGCCGGGGCGTCGCCGGTGAAGGCGCCGTCGAAACCGTCCGGCGCTTCGACGGTACGGATGATCGGCAGCTCGAAGACCTCGGCGAAGGCCCAGTCGCGCGCGTCCTGGCCGGGCACCGCCATGATCGCGCCGGTGCCGTAGCCGGCCAGCACGTAGTCGGCGATGAACACCGGGATGCGGACGCCGTTGACCGGGTTGGTCGCGTACGCGCCGGTGAAGACGCCCGTCTTGACCTTGCCGTCGGCGGTGCGCTCCTCCTCGGTCTTGGCCGCGGCCTGGGCCCGGTATGCCGCCACCGCCTCGGCCGGGCTCCCGTGCCCGCCGGTCCAGGCCTCCCTGGTGCCCTCGGGCCATGCGGCCGGCACGACCGAGTCGACCAGGGCGTGCTCGGGCGCCAGCACCATGTAGGTCGCGCCGAACAGCGTGTCGGGGCGGGTGGTGAAGACCGAGATGACGGAGCCGCCGGCAGCTCCGGAAACCTCAACGGGGAAGTCGACGTTTGCGCCCCGGGAGCGGCCGATCCAGTTGCGCTGCATCAGCTTGACCGGCTCCGGCCACTCCAGCGTGTCCAGGTCGTCGACCAGCCGGTCACCGTAGGCGGTGATCCGCATCATCCACTGCTTCAGGCTGCGCTTGAAGACCGGGAAGTTGCCGCGTTCGCTGCGGCCGTCCGGGGTGACCTCCTCGTTGGCCAGGACCGTGCCCAGCCCCGGGCACCAGTTGACCGGCGCCTCACTGACGTACGCCAGGCGGTAGTCGTTGATCACCTGCCGGCGCTCGACGCCGGACAGCTCGGCCCACGGCCGGCCGTCGGGGGTCTCGCGCTCCCCAGCCTCGAACTGCGCGACCAGGACCTCGATCGGCTTGGCCCTGCCGTCCGACGGATCGAACCAGGAGTGGAAGACCTGCAGGAAGATCCACTGGGTCCAGCGGTAGTACTCCGGGTCGGTGGTCGAGAAGCTGCGCCGCTCGTCGTACGCCAGGCCCAGCCGGCGCAGCTGACCGCGGTAGCGCTCGACGTTGGCCTCGGTGGTGATCCGCGGGTGGGTGCCGGTCTGCACCGCGTACTGCTCGGCGGGCAGGCCGAACGCGTCGAAGCCCATCGGGTGCAGCACGTTGTAACCCGCCATCCGCTTGTAGCGGGTGTAGCAGTCCGTGCCGATGTAGCCCAGCGGGTGCCCGACGTGCAGGCCGGCGCCGGACGGGTAGGGGAACATGTCCTGGACGTGCAGCTTCGGCGCGCCCGCGCGCGGGTGGCCGGGGTCGGCCAGCTCGCCGGTCGGGTTCGGCGCGTGGAACGTGCCGTGGCCGGACCAGAAGTCCTGCCAGCGGGGCTCGATCTCCGCGGCCATGGCCGCCGTGTAGCGGTACGGCGGGACGTCCGCGTTGGTCTCGGACTCGCTCATCGTCACCATCTCGATCTTGTGAAAGTCAGTCGACTGGGATCACCTACTTCAGGGCACAAAAAAGCCCCTCTCGCAGGAGGGGGCGCCGCACTGTTCTCTGCTACGAGATCAGCACGGCCGGCTAAGAAGCAGGAAGGACCGAGCCATGACTGCATGATACCGGGCGTCCGGTTCGCCCGGCGACCGGTATCAGCTCATGCTTATTCGTAACCCATCCGATATGCGTGTCCAGTTGACCACAAGCCGTTACAAGGTCTAGCGCGCCCTCGGCAGGTTGCTGTGACCGGGCTAACCTGTGGGGAACGGGCGGCGAGCGCCGGAGGCCCACGGACCGCCGGCCGCCCGCGAACCTTCGGTTCCTTTTCTACGTGAGCGCGTAGGAAGGGGCTTGAACGACATGGAGGAGGCCCGTGACAACGCCAACCTGGGACCAGCCCGGCGGTCCCCTGCCGAGTGCTGAGTTCCTCGCCGCAAGCGGGGCCATCATGGCCAACATCGAGCAGGTCATCGAGGGCAAGAGCGCGACGGTCCGGCTGGCTCTGGCCGTGCTGCTCGCCGAGGGCCATCTGCTGATCGAGGACGTGCCGGGCGTCGGCAAGACCAAGCTCGCCAAGGCGCTCGCCCGCTCGATCGACTGCTCGGTCCGGCGCATCCAGTTCACCCCCGACCTGCTGCCCAGCGACGTCACCGGGGTCAGCGTCTACAACCAGGAGACCCGCGACTTCGAGTTCAAGCCGGGCGCGGTCTTCGCCAACCTGGTGGTCGGCGACGAGATCAACCGGGCCTCGCCGAAGACCCAGTCCGCCCTGCTGGAGTGCATGGAGGAGCGGCAGGTCACGGTCGACGGCACCACGTACGAGCTGCAGGCGCCGTTCATGGTCATCGCCACCCAGAACCCGATCGAGATGGAGGGCACCTATCCCCTCCCCGAGGCGCAGCGCGACCGGTTCACCGCCCGCATCGCGATGGGCTACCCGGACCCGCGCGCCGAGATGGCGATGCTCAACGGCCACGGCGCCCACGACCCGCTGAACGACCTGCGCTCGGTGGCCGACGCCGCGCTGGTCCGCCGGCTGATCGCCACCGCCCGCGACGTGCACGCCTCCGAGGCCGTCCAGCAGTACGCGATCGCGCTGGTCACGGCCACCCGGGAGGCCCCGGAGATCCGCCTCGGCGCGTCACCGCGGTGCACCCTGCAGATGATCCGTACGGCCAAGGCCGTCGCCGCGCTCGAGGGCCGCGACTACGTGCTCCCGGACGACCTGCAGACGCTGGCCGTGCCGGTGCTGGCCCACCGCATCATCCCGACGGCCGACGCCCAGCTGAACCGGCGCACCACGGACGCCATCGTCGCGGAGATCGTGCACCGGCTCCCCCTGCCGCACGACCGCAGCCGCTCGCCGTACGACACGCGCGCGGTCGGCGACACCCGCGGGCAGTACGAGTCCCGGGGGCGGTGACATGCGGGAGGCTCTGCGGGGGCTGACCACACGCGGCCGTTCCTTCCTGGCCGCCGGCTCGGCCGCCGCCGTCTCCGCGTTCATCCTCGGCGAGAAGGACCTGCTGCGGGTGGCGATCCTGCTGGCCATGCTGCCGCTGCTGGCCGCGGCGTACGTCGGCCGCAGCCGCTACAAGCTGGCGTGCACCCGCTCGCTGGAGCCGGGCCGGGCCCCGGTCGGCTCCAGCGCGCGGGTCATCCTGCGCCTGCAGAACATGTCCCGGCTGCCCACCGGCACGCTGCTGCTGGAGGACCGGCTGCCGTACGCGCTGGGCAGCCGGCCGCGGGTGGTGCTGGAGCGGCTCGGCGCGCATCAGGCCAGCTCGGTGGCGTACACGGTCCGCGCCGACGTGCGCGGCCGCTACCCGGTCGGCCCGCTGGTGATCCGGCTGACCGACCCGTTCGGGCTGTGCGAGCTGACCCGCTCGTTCCCCAGCGTCGACCGGCTCACGGTCATCCCGCAGGTGGTCGCGCTGCCGGCTGTCCGGCTGGCCGGCGAATATGCGGGCACCGGCGACAGCCGCGCCCGCTCGGTCGCCGTGCACGGCGAGGACGACGCCGCGACCCGCGAGTACCGCCGCGGCGACGACCTGCGCCGGGTGCACTGGCGCTCGACGGCCCGCACCGGCGAGCTCATGGTGCGCCGCGAGGAGCAGCCCTGGGAGAGCCGGGCCACCGTGGTGCTGGACACCCGCCTGGACGCGCACCGCGGCGAGGGCCCGACGGCCAGCTTCGAGTGGGCCGTCTCGGCGGCCGCCAGCATCGCCATGCACCTGCGCCAGGCCGGTTACAAGCTGCGGCTGGTCACCGGCGCCGGGGTCGACGTCGACGCCACCGAGATCGGCGGCGAGGGCGCCATCCTGGACACCCTGGCCGACGTCAAGCTGACCCAGGCCGGCGACATCTCCGTGCTGGTCGAGCAGGTCCGGCGCCGCTCCGACGGCGGCCTGGTGATCGGGCTGTTCGGCACGCTCAGCGTGGCCGAGGCCGAGGTGCTGACCGGGCTGCGCGGCAACGGCGCGACCTGCATCGGCTTCGCGATCGACAGCTCCACCTGGGTCAGCATGACCGCCACGGACCGCACCGAGGGCGACCGGGCGCACGGCGCCTCGTCGCTGGCGCTGGTCCGCAGCGGCTGGCGCTCGGTGCCGGTCGCCCACGGCGACTCGCTGGCCGCGCTCTGGCCGGCCGCCGGCCGCGGCTCGCAGGGGTTCGCCTACCGGGCGGCGATGGCGGAGACGGTCGGACGATGAGGGGAGTGCTCCGGTGACCGGGCGACGACGACTGGGGCTCGTGGCGGCGGCCGCGACCCTGCTGTCAGCGGCACCGCTGTCGGCGATCTTCGACACCTGGACCTGGCTGCTGCAGTGCATCCTGGCGGTCGGCCTGGTGGCGGGCGCGGCGGTGCTGACCCGCACGCTGCGGTTCCCGACCTGGGCCCAGGCGCTGGGCATGGTCCTGGTGCTGCTGCTGACGCTGACCTGGATGTTCCCCAGCGGCGACGAGATCTTCTCGCTGCTGCCCTCGCCGGCGACGTTCCAGCACTTCGGCGCGCTGTTCAACGAGGCCGGCAACGACACCCGCTCGTACGGTGTCCCGGTGCCGGACCGCAGCGGCCTGCTGTTCATCGCGGTCTTCGGGATCGGCGCGGTGGCCATCGCGGTCGACCTGCTCACCGTCGTGCTCCGCCGGCCGGCCCTGGCCGGCCTGCCGATGCTGGCCATCTACTCGGTGCCGGTCGCGGTCTACGTCGACAGCGTGCCGGTGTTCCCGTTCATCGTCGGCGCGACCGGCTTCCTCTGGCTGCTGGTCGCCGACAACGTCGACCGGGTCCGCCGGTTCGGCCGCCGGTTCACCGGCGACGGCCGCGACGTCGACGTGTGGGAGCCCTCGCCGCTGGCCGCGGCCGGGCGCCGGCTCGCCGTCATCGGGGTCGCCACGGCGGTGCTGCTGCCGCTGATCGTGCCGGGCCTGAACACCGGCCTGCTCAACTCGCTCACCCAGGTCGGCACCGGCAACGGGGTGGGTGGCTCGGGCACCGGCGGCACCGGCCGGATCAACCTGTTCGCGTCGCTGAGCGGCCAGCTGTCGCAGACCCAGGTGACCAACTACGTGCGGGTCACGACCACCGAGACCGACCCGTTCTAC
Source organism: Actinoplanes sp. NPDC049599 (assembly GCF_044465625.1). Classification (NCBI taxonomy): domain Bacteria; kingdom Bacillati; phylum Actinomycetota; class Actinomycetes; order Micromonosporales; family Micromonosporaceae; genus Actinoplanes; species Actinoplanes sp. NPDC049599. Next base: position 126,768 of record NZ_JBITLX010000026.1, on the reverse strand, counting down.
CTGCGCTTCGGCGTCGCCGACGTGCTCACCTCCGAGGGCTTCAGCAACCGCACGCCGAACGGCCGCCCGCTGTCGCGCGGCATGGGCGACCCCCGGCAGAACGGCGGCACAGCCGGCGCGGAGTACCGGCAGTACCGCGCCGAGGTGGAGATCACCAACGACTTCGGCCAGACGCTGGCGCCGATCTACTCGACCACGATCGGGACCGACGGCCTGGACGGCGCCTGGTCCTACGACCCGAACACCCAGGTGGTCTACTCCAACCGCACGACCACCAAGGGCAAGAAGTACGCCTTCGACTACGTGCGTGCCAAGTACACCCCGACCGAGCTGCGCACCGCCGAGGAGCTCCCCCGCGACAACCCCCTGCGCACCCAGTTCACGACGGTGCCGGAGGACGCGAAGGTCGCCAAGCTGGTCGCCGACCTGACCAAGGGCGAGCGCAGCGAGTACGACAAGGTGATGGCGATCTACCGGTACTTCTCCCGGGACAACGACTTCACGTACAGCCTGCAGACCACGGACAAGGCTGCGGGCGTCTCGGCGATCTCGGCGTTCCTGGAGAGCAAGGCGGGCTACTGCCAGCAGTACGCGGCGGCGATGGCGTGGATGGTCCGCGAGGCCGGCATCCCGGCCCGGGTGGCGTTCGGCTTCACCCGGGGCAGCACCCGCGACGGCAACGCGTACATCCTGACCAACCGCAACGCCCACGCGTGGACCGAGGTCTACCTGGACGGCTTCGGCTGGGTGCCGTTCGACGCGACCCCGGCGGCCGCGGTGGTCGGCTCGACCCGCTCGGACTGGGCTCCGGACACCGACGCGGTCGAGACCCCGTCGCCGACCTCGACGGCCTCGCTGGCGCCGGGCGCCGACTCCTCGGCGGCCCCGGGCGCGGCGGACCGCCCGGACCGCGACCTCGACGCCGACTCGCTGGATGCGGGCAGCGCGGCCAACCAGCCGGGCCCCTCCACGACGACCCTGCTCACGGCGGCGATCATCGCGCTGCTGCTGGCGCTGCTGGCGGTGCCGGCCCTGCGCCGGATCCTGGTCCGCAAGCGCCGGCACGCGGCGACGGCCCCCAAGGTGACGGCGGTGACGGCGGCGACCGGCTCGGCCCCGCCGGGCGCGCGCGAGGTCGTGGTGACCACCGAAGCGGTCCGCGCCCGCGAGGACGCGCACGCGGCGTGGGACGAACTGGTGGACACGATGGTCGACTACCGCGTACCGGTGGACCCGACGGAGACCCCGCGGCACACGGCCCAGCGCCTGATCCGCGAGGCCGACCTGACCGAGGCCCCGGCGGAATCGGCGACGCTGCTGGGCCGCGCGGAGGAACGGGCCCGGTACGCCCGCCAGCCGCTGCAGGGCGGCGAGCTGACGGTGGCGCTGAACCAGGTCCGCAAGGGTCTGGCGCGGACGGCCACCAGGCGCACCCGGCTGGCGGCGATCCTGCTGCCGCCGTCGGTGATGCTGCGGTGGCGGCTGGGCATGGGCGACACGTCGGCGAAGTGGATGAGCAGCTTCAGCCGGGGACGGGACCTGCTGGTCCGGTTCAGCCCGCGCCGGCTGCTGGCGAACCGGGCCCGCTGAGCGCCACCGCAAGCACCGACAGCAACGCCCGGCCGGACCCGGCCGGGCGTTGTGGTGTGTGATCAGGCCGCCGCGCGAACGGGCCGGCCCCGGGCGTAGCAATCAGCGGCGTCCCGCCACGGGACGCCGCTTCGGTGTTCGGCGCTCATCGTCGGTGATGAGCTTGCGGATACGGCGATGGCGGCCGGATGGCCGCCATTCGTCGCCGCTGGTTGACCGGGTTACCGGTGGCCTTCGGGACGCTGACGCCAGCGGTCCTCGAGCCGGTCGATGAAGCCCGCTTTCCTGGTCTGCCGGGTGCGGCGGGTCGCGGTGCCGCCGACGGCGTGCAGGTCAGGAGCCTGCCCCTTCCGGCGGCTCTGCATCCCGAACGCTGCCGCGGCCAGCATGACCACGAAACCCGCCACGCCGAGCAGCGTGTTGCTGCTCACCGTGCCGTAGACAACCAACGCCAATCCAGCGACGATCACGAACGCGGCGACGACGAGTCGGCGCCGGGCGTGGAAACGCGGGTCGCTGGCCCGCACAGCCGAGGCGAATTTGGGGTCCTCGGCAAGCGACTGCTCGATCTGATCGAACAGCCGCTGCTCGTGCTCCGAGAGCGGCACGGCATTCCTCCCCGGGCGCATGTCCGGCCCTCCGGCGGTGGTGCAGGCGGGCCGATGGTGCGAGACAGCCGACCGGCTGCCTTACCGCAAGTCTACGAGGGCGTTGGCGGGTCGGAAAGCGGGACGACCGTCGAGTGCGGGTGATTTTCGGTTCTGCGTTGATCGGTTTGTCCCAAAAGACTGGCCGGTCCGACGATGGAGCGGCCGAATCGGGCCGTCAGGGCGTCGGTCGCCGCCTCCGCCTCGCGCCAGCCGCGCTCCGGCTCCCCCAGCGTGAGCTGCCGGGATGCGCCGGCCGCGGCGGCCAGGCCCTCGACCCGGACGCCGACGAGCCGGATCGGCTCGCCCGCGCGCAGCGCCTCGAACAGCGCCCAGGAAATCCCGAAAATCTCCCGTGCCACATCGGTGGGGGTCGGCATCGTTCGAGACCGGTTCACGGTGCGGAAGTCGGCCATCCGGATCTTGATGGTGACCGTCCGGCCCACGTGGCCGCCGGCCCGCAGCCGGGCGCCGACCTTGTCGGCCAGCGCCAGCAGGCTGCGCCGGATCGTCGCCGGGTCGGTGACGTCGGTGTCGTAGGTCAGCTCCGCGCCGACCGACTTCTCCACGTGTTCGGCGACCACCCGGCGCGGGTCGCGGCCCCAGGCCAGCTCGTGCAGGTGCGCGGCGGAGGCCTCGCCGAGCGCGCCGCGCAGCATCCGCACCGGCGCGGCGGCCAGGTCACCGACCGTCATCAGGCCCAGCCGGTGCAGCGTCTCGGCGGCCCGCTCCCCCACGCCCCAGAGCGCGTCCACCGGCAGCGGGTGCAGGAAGTCGAGCACCTGGCCGGCCGGGACCACGATCACCCCGTCGGGCTTGGCCCGGGTGGAGCCCAGCTTGGCCACGAACTTGCTCGACGCGACCCCGACCGAGCAGGTCAGCCGCTGCTCGGCGGTGATCCGGGCGCGGATGTCGCGGGCGATCAGCGCCGGGCGGCCGAGCAGCCGCTGGGCGCCGGCCACGTCGAGGAACGCCTCGTCCAGCGAGAGCGGCTCGACCAGCGGGGTGACGTCGCGGAAGATCGCCATGACGGCGGCGGAGGCGGCCGAATACTCGGTGAAGTCGGGTGGCAGGAACACCGCGTGCGGGCACAGCGCGCGGGCCCGCATGGCCGGCATCGCGCTGCGGATGCCGTAGCGCCGGGCCTCGTAGCTGGCCGAGCTGACCACGCCGCGGGGCCCGAGGCCGCCCACGACCACCGGCTTGCCGCGCAGCTCGGGGCGGCGGCGCACCTCGACGGCGGCGAAGAACGCGTCCATGTCGACGTGCAGGATCGAGCAGCCCGCGTCGTCGGCCTCCGGCCCGAACCGCGGATCACGCCCCCGGCCGATGGCCTGACTTCGTCCCACGACCAGCAGGCTAGCCCGGGGGTACGACAAGTTCGGGTCAGCGGGCGATCACCAGGGGCACGGTCATCTCGGCCGCGGTCACCGACCCGTGGTACCCGACCAACCGGCCCACCGCCGGCGGTTCCCAGCCGCTGGCCACCACCACGGCCCGCTGCTGGCAGATCACCACCACGTCGCCCAGCCGGCCCAGGTGCGCCGGCGGCACCGGCCCGTACCAGCCGCCGGCGATCGCCTCCTCGCGGGTGAGCACCCAGGCCGCGTCGCCCAGCACCCCGCGCCACGCGGCGATCACGTCGTCGCGGGACCCGTCCTCGACGTACAGGTAGCGGACCCGGGGTTCGCCGGAGACGGCGACGATCCCGGCCGCCAGGACCGGGTCGGTACCGAGGTCGAAACGCCCCTCGAGCGGCACGTTGAGCTGACCGTGGTCGGCGGTGACCAGCAGCGCGGCGCCGGCGGGCAGCCCCTCCACCAGCCGGGTGACGAGCCGGCCGACCTCAACCGCGGCCTCCTGCCAGGGCGGCGAGCCGACCCCGGCGGCGTGCCCCTGATGATCGAGGTCCGGGTGGTAGCCGTAGACCAGGCCGGGGCGGGACAGCGCCTCGAGCATCCGGGTGGAGAGGGTCAGCGGGTCGGGGCCGCCGCTGAACGCGGCGCCCCGGTTCGCGGCCACGGTCAGGCCGGTCCCCTCGAACTCGGGCCGGGTCACCTGGGTGACGTTCACGCCCGCGGCGGCGGCCGTCTCGAAGCGGGTCAGCAGCGGCTGCCAGTCGGCCGGATCAGGGTCGCCCTTCCACTGGATGTGGTTGAGGATGCCGCCGTCGGGCTTGCGCAGCGTGAAGCCGAGCACGCCGTGCGCGCCGGGCAGCGCGCCGGTGCCGAGGGTCACCAGGCTGACCGGGGTGGTGGAGGGAAAACCCGAGGTCAGGGCCCGGGTGGGCAGCTCGCCCAGGATCGGGGCCAGGGCCGCGACGAGCGGGATCTGGTACGTGCCCAGCCCGTCCACCAGCAGCACCGCGATCCGGTCCACGCCGGCCAGCTCGGCGCCCAGGCCCAGCACGTCCACCGCGCCGGGCACGCCGAGCACCGCGCTGACGCTGGGCAGCAGATCGGCCAGGCTGGCGCTCCCGTAGGCCGGCGCCACCGGCGTGAACGCCTCCGGCGGTAGCTGATCGTTCACGGGCGCCGCGCGAAGAGGTGCAGCTGGGAGGCGATGTCGCGGAACGGCGGCCGGGCGGACAGCGCCAGTTCCAGCTCGAGCATCGCCTGCGGGTCGGCCTCCACCACGGCGGCCGGCACCAGGTCGGCCAGCACGCGTACGCCGTGGATCTCCTCGACGGTGAGGCCCGCCGCGACCAGCAGCGCGGACGCGGTCTCCGCGTCGTACCGCCGGCGCAGGGTGTCCCGGCTGCCGGCGCGGCCCTCGTCGTCGCCGAGCAGCGCGGCGGCCGCGGCTAGGTGGCCGTTGACCGCGCGGCCCAGCACGGCTGCGGCCCGGCCGGCGACCAGCAGGCTGACCGCCCCGCCGGGGCGCAGCGCGGCGCCGATCGCGGCGACCACCTCGGCCGGGTCGTCGACGACCTCCAGCACCGAGTGGCAGAGGATCAGGTCGGCGCTGCCCGGCGCGACCAGGCCGGCCAGGGCGTCGCCGTCACCCTGGACCGCGCGCACCCGGTCGGCCACGCCCGCGTCGGCGGCGCGCCGGGTCAGCGCGGCGAGCGCGTCCGGGCTGGCGTCCACGACGGTGACGGTGTGCCCGGCCTCGGCCAGCGGCACGGCGAACCCACCCGTCCCGCCGCCCACGTCCAGCACGGTCAGCTCGCGCCCGGCACTGCGTTCGAGCTCGCGGCGCAGCACCGCCCAGACGGCGGCGGTGCGCACGGTGACGGGCGGGCGGGGTGTTCGCGTCGATGCGGTGTCCACCTGGGCAGCGTATCGGCCGCGCGCCGGGCGGGGGCGCTGGAGTGTGCGGGCCACTCTTTCCATGATCGTTGCCCGGGACGGCGGGACAGCTGGAACGGGCGTTCGTCGACCGGCGGAGGCGCTGCTCAGAAGGCCGTGAGCACCCCGGTCGTCCGGTGCATGTCGCAGGCGTTGCCGTACCGGTGCGACCAGTCCACCTTGCGGCCCCGCCAGGTGCCCTTGACCTGGGCGGTGATCGGCGCGTACTCCATCGTGCACATCCGCGCGGCGGGCCGCAGCCGGGCCGGGTCACCGCCGACCCGGGCGAGCGCCCGGCAGGCCTTGACCTTCTTGGGGTGGGCGCCGCCGGCCGGGTCGCAGCGCAGCGTGACGGCGGCCGCGTAGCCGGCGTCCGCCAGGTAGCTCACGGTAAGGTCGCTCCGCCGCGGCGCAGCCGCGCCGGCCGGGTCCGCCGTCAGCAGCAGGGTGGCGGCGGCCGTGGCGGCGAGGGCACGGATCATGACGATCTCCTTTTCCGCTGCGCATCTGGTTTACCCCACAAAAGGAGCAAGACGCGCAGAACGGAAATATAGTGTCCGTTCAGCGGAAGTCCCGGGAGGCCGGGCTGATCGGCGGGGTGACCGCCTCCAGCCGGTCCGCCACCAGGTTGAGCACCCCCTCGGACTTCTCCAGCCGCCCCCGCACGATCAGCGCCGCGCTGGTCCGGGCCACCCGCCGGTAGCGCTGCCACAGCCCCGGCGAGCAGGTCACGTTGAGCATCCCGGTCTCGTCCTCCAGGTTGATGAACGTGACCCCGCCCGCCGTCGCCGGCCGCTGCCGGTGGGTGACGATGCCGCCGGCCCGGATCCGGGTGCCGGCCTCCACCCGGCCCAGCCGCGCGATCGGCAGCGCGCCGGCCCGCTCCAGCTCGGCCCGGATGAACTGGGCGGGGTGCGAGTCCGGGGACAGCCCGGTCGCCCAGACGTCCGCGACGAGCTTGTCCACCTCGGCCATGCCGGGCAGCGTGGGCGCGGTGGTGCCGGTGACCGTACCGGGCAGGCGGTCCGGTTTGTCCTGGGCGGCGGCGCCCGCCGCCCACAGCGCCTCGCGCCGCGAGAGCCCGAAACCCGCGAAGGCGTCGGCGGTCGCGAGGGCCTCCAGGTGGGCGGTCGAGCATCCGGTCCGGCGCGCGAGATCCGCGAGATCCCGGTACGGCCCGCGCGCGCGACGCTCGTCCTCGATGACCTGGGCCAGGTCGTCACCGACGGTACGGACGCTGCGCAGCCCCATCCGCACGGCCGGGCCGCCGAGCCCCCAGGCGTGCGGCGGCTCCCCGGCCTCGCTGCCCCAGCGGGTCTGCGGGGTCGACTCCAGGACCGCGGCGGCGTCGCTGCGGTTGATGTCCGGCCGGCGCACCTCAACACCGTGCCGGCGGGCGTCGTCGACCAGCGACTGCGGCGAGTAGAAGCCCATCGGCTGGGCGTTGAGCAGGGCCGCGCAGAACGCCGCCGGGTGGTACCGCTTGAGCCAGGAGCTGGCATAGACCAGGTACGCGAAGCTCATCGCGTGGCTCTCCGGGAAGCCGTAGTTGGCGAACGCGGACAGCTTCACGAACAGCTCGTCGGCCAGGTCGCCGGTGATGCCGCGCTCGGCCATGCCCTCGTACAGCCGGGCCTTGATCCGTTCCATCTTCTCCACCGAGCGCTTGGATCCCATCGCGCGCCGCAGCTGATCGGCCTCGGTGGGGTCGAACCCCGCGACGTCGATAGCGAGTTGCATCAACTGCTCTTGAAACAGCGGCACGCCGAGTGTTTTGGCCAGGGCGTTAGCCATCAAGGGATGAGGGACGGTCGGTTCCTCAAGCCCGTTTTTTCGCCTTATATAAGGATGCACGGACCCGCCCTGGATCGGCCCGGGCCGGATCAGGGCTACCTCCACGACCAGATCGTAGAATTTGTCCGGCTTGAGCCGGGGCAGCGTCGCCATCTGCGCGCGGCTCTCCACCTGGAACACCCCGACGGAGTCGGCGCGGCAGAGCATCGCGTAGACCTCGGGATCGTCCAGCCGCATGGTGCCGATGTCCAGGTCGGAGGAGATCATGTCGTACGCGTAGTGCAGCGCCGACAGCATCCCCAGCCCCAGCAGGTCGAACTTGACCAGCTCGATCGCCGCGCAGTCGTCCTTGTCCCACTGCAGCACGGTGCGCCCCGGCATCCGCCCCCACTCCACCGGGCACACCTCGATGATCGGCCGGTCGCAGATGACCATGCCGCCGGAGTGGATGCCCAGGTGCCGTGGGAAGTTCTGCACCTCGTTGGCGAACGCGACCACCTGCTCGGGGACGCCCTCGTTGTCGATCGCCGCGACACTGCCCCACCGGTCGATCTGCTTGCTCCACGCGTCCTGCTGCCCGGGCGAGAAACCAAAAGCCTTGGCCATGTCCCGTACGGCGGACCGCGGGCGATACGAGATCACGTTGGCGACCTGTGCCGTGTGCTCCCGGCCGTACCGGCGGTAGACGTACTGGATGACCTCCTCGCGGCGGTCGGACTCGATGTCGACGTCGATGTCCGGCGGCCCGTCCCGCTCCGGCGCCAGGAACCGCTCGAACAGCAGGTCGTACGCGACGGCGTCGACGTTGGTGATGCGCAGCGCGTAACAGACCGCGGAGTTGGCGGCCGAGCCCCGGCCCTGGCAGTAGATGTCCGACTCGCGGCAGAAGTTGACGATGTCGTAGACCACCAGGAAGTAGCCGGGGAAGTTCAGCTCCTCGATCATCTTCAGCTCGTGCTCGATCTGCGCGTACGCCTTGGGATGCGCCTGCGGCGGCCCGTACCGGTCCCGGGCCCCGCGCATGGTCAGCTCCCGCAGCCAGCTCATCTCGGTGTGCCCGGCCTCCGGGATGTCGAAGTCCGGCAGCCGCGGCGCGACCAGGTTGAGATCAAAGGCGAGATCGTCACCGAACATCGCGGCGTTCGCCACCGCACCCGGGTACGCGGCGAAGCGCCGGCCCATCTCGGCGGCGCTGCGCAGGTGGGCGGTGCCGGCGGCGGGCAGCCAGCCGTCCATGTCGTCCAGGCTGCGCCGCGCCCGTACGGCCGCCAGCGCGGTGGCCAGCCGGCGCCGGGCGGGGGTCGCGTAGTGCACGTTGTTGGTGGCGACGACCTCGAGGCGGCGGCTGCCGGCCAGCTCGGACAGGGCGTCGTTGCGGTCGTCGTCGTACGGGTCGCCGTGCGCGGTCAGCTCCACCACGACGTTGCTGCGGCCGAAGAGCGCCACCAGCCGGTCCAGCTCGTACGCGGCGGCGTCCACCCCGTCGGTCGCCAGGGCCCGGGGCACGCTGCCCTTGCGGCAACCGGTCAGCACCAGCACGTGGTCACGCAGGACCGCGGCGACGTCCTCCAGGTCGCCGTACGCGGGTTTGCCCTTCTCCGCGCCGTCGAGCTGACCGCGGGAGATCGTCCGGGCCAGCCGGGCGTACCCCTCGGGCCCGTGCGCGAGGGCGAGCAGGTGCCGGCCCTCGGGGTCGGCCTCGCCGTTCTGCGGCCTGGTCAGGTCCAGCGACAGCTCGGCGCCGAAGATCGTGGGCAGCCCCAGCTCCCGGGCGGCCTGCGAGAACCGGACCACCCCGTAGAACCCGTCGTGGTCGGTGACGGCGAGCCCGGTGAGCCCCAACCGGGCCGCCTCCTCGGCGAGCTCCTCGGGGTGGCTGGCGCCGTCCAGGAAGCTGAAGTTGGTGTGACAGTGCAGTTCGGCGTACCGGTCCCGGGAGGGTGCCCGCACCAGGGCCGGCGCCTGATAGGGCTGCCGCTTGCGGCTCCAGGCGGGGGAATCCCCGCCGTCACCGTCGACGGCGAGCGGGTCGACGACACGCAGGTGCTGCCGGCCGGTGAGCGTGCCCTCCAGCGTGGACCACGGCATCCGTGGATTGTGGAAACCCACCGCGTCACCCCGTCCTAGTCATAGATGGCCTCGATCGCCCAGTGCCCGGAGACCAGGGAGAGCAGCAACGCCCGGCCGTCGTCGAGGACGACCTGGAACCGCGCCCGGCGGCGGGCCTCGGCGGGCGCCCACCAGCGTTCGTCGACCGGCCAGGGCCCGGCCCACCCGGTGATCTCCACGGGCCCGCCGGCGCCGACGAGCAGGAAGGCGGGATCGCCGGTGAGCTCGAGCCGGGCGCTGACCCCGACGGGCGCCCGGTCGGCGTCGAGCACCACCGCGGGCAGGGCCTGCGGCAGGACCAGGGCAGGCGCGGGCCGCGGCAGCCGACCGGGCCAGGACGGCACCTTCGGCTCCTTCCTGCCCTTGCCCGTTCCTTTTTCGGCGGGTGGCTTCTTCCCCGCCACGGGCAGCGGGCCCGCGGCCGGGACGTCGGTCAGGGCAACCACCGCCGGCAGCGGAGCGACCGGCTCCCCGGCGGGGCGGGCCGGCACCCGCTCGTCACCCCACGGGACCAGCCGCACCTGATCGTCGGCCGACCGCCCGCCGCCGAGCACGGCCGTCAGCACCGCCTCCGGCCCGAGCAGACCCTGGATCCGGCTCAGGGCACGGTGGGCACGCTCGCGTTCGGCGCCGGTGTCGCCCCAGAGGCCGGGCTGCAATCCGAGGTGGACCAGCACGCCGTCGGGGACGAGCCGCAGCCGGACCAGGCCGGCGGTGGGCCGGTTCGGTGCGCCCCGGAGGGCCCCGGTGAGCCAGCCGTCGAGCTGCCACCGTACGCGTTCGGCGATGGCCGCGGCCGTGAGCAGGCCCTCGTGCCGCCACACCCGGTGCAGTTCCTGCCCGTCGGCGGTGACCGCCTCGATGCCCAGCCGGGTGCAGGCCAGCCCGTACGCGGCCAGCCGATCGTGCAGCCGCTCGGCCAGCACCCGCCCGGCGAACGCGGCGACGTCGACCCGTTCCAGCGGCTCGTCGTAGGTGTCACTGACATCCAGATCGGGCGGCGGCTGCCGGACCGCCAGCGGCCGATGGTCGAGCCCACCGGCGAGCCGGTGCGCCAGCGCCCCGTCGAACCCGAACCGGGTGAGCACGTCGGAAGCGGGCAGCGCGGCGAAGCCACCGAGGCTCTTGACCCCCAACCGCCGGAGCAGGTCGGCCAGCTCGGGCCGCTCCAGCGCCTCGACCGGCACGGCGGCGAGAAACTCCCGGGTACGCCCGGCAGCAACAATCGTCCCGGCCCGCGCAGCCAACCCGGCGGCGAAAACCCCCTCGGCGATCCCGACCTGACTCTCCACGGCACAGGCCTGCGCAACCTGCTCGACGATCCGCTCGGCGGCAAGCTCCTCACCCCCGAAGTACCGGGCCGGCCCCCGCGCGGCAAGCGCACAAGCCCCCGGCCGGATCACCTCGACCCCGACCGCAACCTCCTCAACGGCGGCCACCACCGGCTCAAAAGCCCGCGCATCCCGCCCCGGATCATGATCGACCACAACCAGCTGCGGACACCGGCTCTGCGCCTCCCGCCGGCGCAACCCCCGCCGCACCCCATCGGCCCGGGCAGCCTCCGAACAGGCCAGCACCCGGTTCCCGTGCAGCACGGCAACAGGACCGGAAGCGGTCACCCCATCCACGATCTCCGCGGCGATAACCGGCCAGTCCGGACACCAGAGCAACAAGGTCCGCACGCCGCCACTCACGCGCACCCCGCTTCGGTGGGCCGTCCGGACGCTGCCGCCGCGACGTCCGGGGCGATCGCAACCGGCGCCGGCCCGGCCCCCGCCGGCGGTGCTTCCCCGGAGCGCTCCGAAGCGGAACCCGCGGACATGATCGGCGTGACCGAGGCAAGCGGCTCACCAACAGCAGCGAGCGATCCGGCATTCGCGGAAACCGGCCCCTCGTTGTCGTGGGCGGCAAACCCTCGCGACGGGACGGCGACGAGCGGCCCGGCACCCACCGAGCCCGAACCACCCAACCCGCCTGACGGACCACCGGCGAGCAGCCCGGAAGTCGCCGATGCTGGCTCTTCGTCATCGGCGGCACCAAGCCCGCACGACCGAACAACAGCGAGCGACCCGGCATTCGTGGAAGCTGGCCCCTCGTTGTCGGAGGCGGCAAGCCCCCGCGACGGGACGGCGGCGAGCGGCCCTGCACCCACCGGAGTCGGTTCCTCGGCGGTGGTGGCAGATGCCGGCGGGGGCACCGCGACGGGTCGGAAACGTGACCGCTCGAGGGTGCTCGGCGCGGGGTCGCGCGGCGACTCGGGTGAGCCGGGTGTCAGATCGTGCGGCGGCCCGGCGGTGTCGGGTGCCGGGTTGCGGGGTGGCGCGGCGGCGAGGCCCGGCATCCACATGGTGATCTCCTTGGGCCGGGCCGCCGTGCCCCGGCCGCGGGCGACCACGGTGACCTTGCGCCGGCGCAGGCGGCCGTGGCCGGTGCCGAGCCCCTCCCAGCGGCCCTGGGTGACCTGCAGCGTCACATCTGCGCCGTCCCATCGGCCGTAGGGCACGAGCACGCATCCGCGCTGCCGGGCGCGGGCGGCCAGCCGGCCGGCGATGGACGCGGCCACCTGCCCCGGCACGGCGATCACGACCACGTCGACACCGTCGATGAGCGCGGCGACCACGGTGGGCCATTCGGGACCGGGGTTGGGCACCAGCGCGAGCCGGTCCAGGGCGATCCCGCTCTCCGCCGCGGCGAGAGCACCGAGCGTGGGGACGCCGACCACGGCGCACCAGGAACCGGCGGAGGACGCGGCGGCAAGAAGCCCCAGCAGCAGAGAGGTGCTCCCGCTCCCGACCGCCGTGGCACCCGCGCCGGGCACCGATCTTGGCGAATCAGGGCGCGCTCCGCGCCCGAACTCACCAAGATCGCGAGGACCGGCGGACGGCAGCGCATCCTGATGAACGGCGGGTCCGGGGGTGATGCCGATCGCGACGGTGCTGCCGCGACGCAGGCCACGATGCGGGAGCAGGCTGCTCAGCGCGGGCAGCACCGGCAGCGCCCGCTGAGTGCCGAACTCCCCGGTGTCCCGGGCCGGCCGGATCAGCTCAGCAAGGGCCGCAGCACCGTTGATCATGCGCCCGGCCATTTCCCCGCCCCGCTGGTACACGTATAGAACTTGATCTTTATGGTCACGGATCGCCGGTGCTCCCGACGACTCGGAAGGGGTCCGGGCCGCCGCAAAAGAGGTGCGAGAACCGCACGCCGCCCTCTGGGCCACAGCCAGATCCCCGCCCCGGCAGCAATCAGAAGCACCACCACTTCGGAGCAATCGAACGACCACTCGAACGACGCACCCGAAGCAACCCCGGAAGCCACCGCCCGAAGCCACCACCCGAACCGCCACCCGAAGCCGCCACCCGGAACCGCCACCCGGAACCGCCGCCCGAAGCCGCTGCCCGAAGCCGCCACCCGGAACCGCCACCCGGAACCGCCACCCGGAACCGCCACCCGGAACCGCCACCCGGAACCGCCACCCCGAAGCCACCACCCGGAACTGCCGCCCGAAGCCACCGCCCGAAGCCACCGCCCGAAGCCACCGCCCGAAGCCGCCACCCGGAACTGCCGCCCGAAGCCGCCACCCGAAGCCGCCACCCGAAGCCGCTGCCTGGAGCTGCCACCCCGAAACCGCCACCCGAAGCGGGCCCCTGAAGCGGCCGTCAAACGGGAGCGGTCGCCGACCAAAGATCAGCCACCCCGGAGGGGTCGCTATCCGGAGTGGCCGGTCCACGGAAGCGGCCATGACCGCATGGTTCCGCGGGCGCAGCCGAGCCGCGCGAACAGCTCAGCCGAGTCATCCGAAGGCCGGGGTCGCGACAGCGGCGGCCAGCCGGCGGCCGGAGAGGTCGGCCAGAGGTCAGCCGTAGAGGTCGGCCGGCGCTAGGCGGCCTCGAGGGTCGGCTGATAGGCCACGCCCAGCGCTGATTCGACCAGAGCGACAAAATGCTCCGCCGCGCGCAGCAGATCGTCGGCCTCGCGGGGGGTGACCACGCGCGGTATGCCCGCTTCGGCCGCCGCCCGCTTGGTCGCGCCCAGGGCGAAGTAGCCGGCCCAGTCGCTGAACTCCGGTGCCACCAGGGCCAGCAGGGACCAGGCGCTCGTCACCCGGCTGCGTTTCGTCGGCGCGGCCGGTCGGGCGCGGGCTGCGAGGACCGCCGCGGCCGCGCGTAGGGCCGCGAGGTGGGCCGCCGCGTAGCGCAGGCCGTCCGGGCCGGTGCGGGATGCTTCCGCCAGGCCTTGGCGGGCGATGGCGAGCAGCTGGGCCGGGGTGCGGTTCGGCAGCAGGTTGGCCGGGACCGTGGGGGCAGCCTGGGCCGCCGCCGTGGGTGCGTGTGCCAGAGGGCCGGGACTCGTCGCCTGACCCGGGATCGGGTAGGCGCCCGGCTGTCTGAGAGTGGGCACCGGGTGGGCCGGGTTGCTCACCATGGTCGTCTCCTCGCGTGTGTCGCATCCGACGTGCTGGTCGAACCGATCCGCTGCGGAGGAAGAGCACAGCGGTGTGGCAGCCGGCCGGGTGTGAAGCTTCCCCACACCACACCCGGCCGGACTGGCCGGCGGGTCCGTCGCCCGCCGCTCGGGGGTCGAGAACAGCGGACGACGGTCCTGCCTTTGTGCCGGTCCGGACCCGCGAATGCCCGGACCTTGCATGCGGCACTTCGCGGGCGCCGCATCCGGGAGCCCCGCCGCGAACGCGACTCCCGGGTGGTCAGCCCGAGTGTTTCCCTGGCACAGGAGTTCGAACCAATCGAACACTCGTTCTAACTACGAATGAGACTACACCCCGGGTACGACAAAAACGCAACACCTGCGCGGGGCGTCGGGCACGACGGGAGATCACCTTCGCCCGGACCCCGCGGCGGGGAAGGACTGGCTGGTCAAGGCGGGTATGCCGGACCACCGGGAATTCCCGCCCAGGCCGCGCCAAACCGGGCAGCGCGCCGCAGTACCGTCCGGACATCCAGGGCGCCGGATGCCAGGATGAGCACGACTGCCACCCGATACGAGGAGCGACACATGGCACGCACGATCGTCATCACCGGGGCCAGCTCGGGTGTCGGACTGGCCGCCGCCCGGCAACTCGCCGCCCAGGGTGAGCAGGTGGTCGTGGTGGGCCGCGATCCGCGCCGGCTGGGCGCCGCCATGGCCACCGTCCGGGCCGCCGCCACCGGGCCCGAGCCGGACGAGTTCCGCGCCGACTTCGCCGAGCTCGACCAGGTCCGCGAGCTGGCCGCCAAGCTGCTGGCGCAGTACCCGAAGATCGACGTCCTGGCGAACAACGCCGGCGGCATGGTGGAGTCCTACGTCCGCACCGTGGACGGCTTCGAGGCCACCATCCAGGGCAACCACCTGGCGCCGTTCCTGCTCACCAACCTGCTGCGCGGGGCGCTGCACGGCGGCCGGGTGGTGAACACCGCGTCGCGGGCGCACCAGCGCGCCAAGCTCGACCCGGACGACCTGGTCGGCTCGGCCGACAGCTACAGCTCGTGGCGTGCCTACGGGGCGAGCAAGGCCGCCAACATCCTGTTCGCCGCGGAGGCGGCCCGGCGCTGGCCGGAGATCACCTCGGTGTCGTTCCACCCGGGTGTGGTGCGCAGCAACTTCGGCGTGGGCGGGGCGACCCGCTTCTTCTACCGGTTCGCGCCGTTCCTGACCACGCCCGAGCAGGCGGGTGACCTGCTGACCTGGCTGAGCACCGCGGAGGTCAGCAACGGGGCCTACTACGTCGGCCGCAAGGTGGCCCGGCCGGACAAGCTGGCCGCCGATCCCGCCATCGCCGCCCGGCTGTGGGAGACCAGCGCCGCGGCCGTCGGATAGCACCTACCGCGGGCCTGCGCTGGTGGGCGCCGGGCGCGCGGCTCGCCGCCGGCCTGAGCCTGCTGCTCGTGACGGCGGTGCGGGGTCCCCTCCGCCCACCTGCGCCAGGAGCGGTTCGGCTGGTGCGGATCGCCGGGCACAATGGCGGCATGGAGAACCATCCCAACGTGCTGGCCGTGCAGGCCGCCCTCGAGAACGCCGACGCCCGCACCGCCGACGGCACCGCGCCGCGGATGGTGGTCTTCGACGAGGGCGTGCACACCGCCGCCGCGGCCGCCGCCGCGCTGGGCGTCGAGGTGGGCCGGATCGCCAACTCGCTGATCTTCGACGCGGACGGCGAGCCGCTGCTCGTGCTCACCTCCGGCGCGCACCGGGTCGACACCGGCAAGGTCGCCGCCGCGCTCGGGGTGGCGAAGCTGGGCCGGGCCAAGCCCGAGTTCGTCCGCGCGCACACCGGGCAGGCGATCGGCGGGGTCGCCCCGCTCGGGCACCCCAAGCCGGTACGCACCCTGGTCGACACCGCCCTCGCCGGGTATCCGGAGATCTGGGCGGCCGGCGGCGTACCCCGGACGGTCTTCCCGATCACCTACGCCGAGCTGCTGCGGGTCACCGGCGGCACCCCGGCCGACGTGGCCTGACGTGGTCCCGACGACCGAGGTCCCGCCGCTGGTCACGCTGCATGTGTGGCGGGTGCCGCGGCGGGCCCTGGGCGGCGCGCTGCTGCGGATGGCACGGGACCGGCGGCGGCTGCGGGCGCTGCCCGGCGTGCGGTTCGGCAAGCTGCTCGGCACCGGCACCGGGACCGGTTTCGGGCCCGGCGACGCCGATCTGACCCGGTACGCCGCCGTGGTGGCCTGGGACGACCCGGCCGGCGGGGAGCTGGGGCGGGTCGGCGCCGCCTGGGACGCGCTGGCGCTGGGCTCGGCCCGGGTCGAGCTGACCCCGCTGACCAGCCGCGGCAGCTGGTCCGGGCAGACCCCGTTCGGCGCGCCGTCCGGCGGGCGCACCGACGCCCCGGTGCTCGCGCTGACCCGGGCCCGGTTGCGGCCGGCGCGGGCGCTGACGTTCTGGCGGGCCGTGCCGCCGGTGGCCCGGGAGCTGGCCGCGGCGCCGGGGCTGCTGGCCCGTTTCGGCGTCGGTGAGGCGCCGGTCGGCTGGCAGGGCACGGTCACCGTCTGGCGCCGCGAGACGGACCTGACCACGTTCGCGTACCGTCAGCCGGAACACCGTGCGGTGGTCGCGCGCACGCCGGCCGCCCGGTGGTACGCCGAGGAGCTCTTCGCCCGGTTCGCGGTGCGCGGGATCAGCGGTGACAAGGCCGTGCTGGGCTGGCGGGACTTGGCTTGGCGAGAAGGAGAGCGATGAGGCTCGTTCCCTGGCAGCCGGACGACATGCTCCGGCGGCTGGACGACGTGGTCAGCGTGTACGGCGAGGCGATGGGCTACCGCGCCGAGCTGCTGCAGACCCGGCGTGGCTACATCGGCGCCCACGTGCGCCGGGCCGGCTTCCGGGCCGTCGCCACCCTCACCACCGACGGCCACCTCGCGGGCTTCGGCTACGGCTACACCTCCGGGCCCGGCCAGTGGTGGCACGACCAGGTCCGCACCACCCTCGACGAGGCCGGCCGGCGGCGCTGGCTGGGCGACTGCTTCGAGGTCGTCGAGCTGCACGTCAAGCCCAGCGCCCAGGGGCACGGGATCGGCGCCCGGCAGCTGCGCGCACTGCTGTCGATGGCCGACGGCTCGACCGTGCTGCTCTCCACCCCGGAGGCCGACGAGCAGAAGTCCCGGGCCTGGCGGCTGTACCGGCGGTTCGGCTTCGTCGACGTGCTGCGCGACTTCATCTTCCCCGGCGACGAGCGGGCGTTCGCGATCCTCGGCCGCGACCTGCCGCTGGCGGGACGCCCGGCGACCGAGGACGCGCCCGGGATCGTCGGCATCTGACGGTGGCGCGCGTACTGCCGTGGGCGCTGCTGGGCGTCCTGGTGCTGACCCAGATCTGCTATCCGCTGACCGGCGGCGGGCTGCGCGCCGCGCTGACCGTGGGCACCGTCGTGCTCGGCTACCTGCTGTCGGTGTCGCACGCGCTGCTCACCCGCGGTGCCCGGACGGCCGCCGCGCTGGTCGCCACCGCCACCCTGGGTGGCTTCGCCGTGGAGGCGGTCGGGGTGGCCACCGGCTTCCCGTTCGGCACCTACGACTACTCCGGCCAGCTCGGCCCGAAGCTGCTCGGGGTGCCGCTGATCATCCCGCTGGCCTGGACCTGGATGGCCTGGCCGGCCTGGCTGGCGGCGCTGCGGCTGGCCCGGTCCACGGCGGCCCGGATCGCCCTGGCCGCGGCCGGGCTGGCCGCGTGGGACCTGTTCCTCGATCCGCAGATGGTCGCCGAGGGCTACTGGACCTGGGACTCCCCGACGCCCGCGCTGCCCGGCGTGCCCGGCATCCCGGTCGGCAACTACCTGGGCTGGCTGGGCTTCGCGGCCGTGCTGATGGCCGGGCTCGCCGCCGCCACCGGGTCCCGCGCCGCCGTGGTCCTGCCGGGTGACGCGCCGATGCTCGCGCTCTGGTGGTGGACGTACGCTTCCTCGGTGCTCGCCCATGCGGTCTTCCTCGGCCTGCCCGCGTCGGCGGCGTGGGGCGGCGTGCTGATGGGCGCCGTCGTGCTGCCGCTGGCGCTGCGGCGCAGCCGCCGGCCGGTCCCGGCATGACCGCCTGCACCGAGCCTCGCCCGGCGTTCGCCGGCGAGGGCCGGAAGGGCACGCCAGAGGCAGGCACTGCATGACGTGGCTGCTGTTGTTGCTGGTGCTGCCGCTGGTCGCGCTGACCGGGCACACCGTGGTCAACGCCGCGCTGCTGCGCCGCCCGCGCGCCACGGCGACGACCACCGAGCGTGTCGCCGTGCTGCTGCCGCTGCGTGACGAGGCCGCGCGGGTGACCCCCTGCCTGACGGCCCTGCTGGGCCAGTCCGGCGTGCCGCACCTGGACATCCTGGTGCTCGACGACGGTTCGGCCGACGGCACCGCGGAGGTGGTGCGGACGGTCGCCGGTGACAAGGTGCGGCTGCTGACCGGCGCGCCCCTGGCCGACGGCTGGCTCGGCAAACCGCACGCGTGCGCGCAACTCGCATCCGCGGCGGGCGACGTGGACGTACTGGTCTTCGTGGACGCCGATGTGGTGCTGGCCCCGGGCGCGGTCGCCGGCGGCGTCGAGCTGCTCCGGTCGGCCGGGGTGGAGCTGCTGTCGCCGTACCCCCGGATCGTCGGGGCCGGGCGGCTCGTGCAGCCGCTGTTGCAGTGGTCGTGGCTGACGTTCCTGCCGGTCCGCGCGATGGAACGGTCGCCGCGCCCGGCGCTGGCCGCGGCCGGCGGCCAGTGGCTGGTGCTGGACCGGGCGGGCTACGAACGGGCCAGCGGGCACGCGGCCGTCCGGGACGACGTGCTCGAGGACATCGGCCTGGCCCGGGCGGTCAAGCGGGCCGGCGGCCGGATCGCGCTCGCCGACGGTTCGGCGCTGGCCGACTGCCTGATGTACACCTCGTGGGCCGAGCTGCGCGACGGCTACGCCAAGTCGCTGTGGGCGTCGTTCGGGTCGCCGGCCGGCGCGGCCGCCGTGGTCGGCCTGCTGGTGCTGCTGTACGTGGTGCCGCCGGTGGCCGCCCTGGTCCTGGTGGGCGCCGGGATGCTCGGGCCGGCCGGGTGGGCGCTGGCGGCGTACCTCATGGGGGTGGCAGGCCGGGTGGTCTCCGCCCGGGCGACCGGCGGACGCGCCTGGCCGGACGCGCTGGCCCAGCCGGTGTCGATCCTGCTGTTCGCCGCGCTGGTGGTGCGGTCGTTCGCGCTGCGCCGGCGGGGCCGGCTCGCCTGGCGGGGGCGGCCGGTATGAGCCGCGTGATCGTGATCGGCGCCGGGGTGGGTGGCCTGGCCGCCGCCGCCCGGCTGGCCGCCGCGGGGCACCGGGTGACCGTGCACGAGCGCGCGGCGACCGTCGGCGGCAAGCTGGCCTGCTACGAGCGCGACGGCTTCCGCTTCGACACCGGCCCGAGCCTGCTCACGCTGCCGCAGGTCTTCGCCGACCTCGGCCTCGACCTGGCCCCGGTGGCGCTGGACCCGGTGGTGCGGCACCGCTTCCCGGACGGCACGGTGCTGGACTCCGCGGCCGATCCGGCGGTGTTCCGGGCCCGTATCGAGGCCGCGTTCGGGGCCGCCGCCGGCGCGGACTGGGCGCGGTTCTGGGTGCGCGCCGAGCGGATCTGGCAGGCCTCGTGGCGGTCGGTGCTGCAACGCGAGGTCACCCCGGCGGCGCTGGCCGCGCTCTCCTGGCGGGTCGGCGACCTGGCCGCGATCGCGCCCTGGCGGTCGCTGCGCTCGCTGGGCCGGCAGTATCTGCGCGACCCGCGGCTGCGGATGATGCTGGACCGGTACGCGACCTACACCGGTGCCGATCCGCGCCGGGCGCCGGCGGCGCTGGCCGCGATCCCGTACGCGGAACTGGCCTTCGGCGGCTGGTACCTGGCCGGCGGGCTGGGCGGGCTGGCGACCGCGCTGCTCGACCGCTGCCGGTCGCTGGACGTGCGGGTCGTCACGTCGTCGCCGGTCGAGGCGATCACCGCGGCCGGCGGCCGGGCGACCGGGGTCCGGCTGGGCTCCGGCGCCGAGGTGCCGGCCGACGTGGTGGTGGCCAATGTGGACGCGCTCACGGTCTACCGCGACCTGCTGCCGGCGCCGGGGCGCCTGAGCGGGCTGGCCGCGCGCAGCCTGGCGGGCTTCGTGCTGCTGCTCGGCGTCCGCGGGCAGACCCCGGAGCTGGCCCACCACACGGTCTTCTTCCCCCGCGACTACGACGCGGAGTTCAACGCGGTCTTCGGCTCCCCCGGCGCCGGCCGCCGGGCCCGCCCGCCGTCGGACCCGACCGTCTTCGTGACCCGCGCGGCGGACCCCGCGGTGCACCCGGACGGCACCGAGGCCTGGTTCGTGCTGGTGAACGCGCCCCGGCACGGCACGGCCTTCGACGCGGTCGACTGGCGCCGGCCCGGTCTGGCCGACGCCTACGCGCGGCACATCCTGGACGTGCTGGCCACGCGCGGGCTGGACGTCCGGGACCGGCTGCTGTTCACCGAGACCCGGACCCCGGCGGACCTGGCGGACGCGACCGCCGCGCCGGGCGGGGCGATCTACGGTACGGCGGGCGGCCTGACCCGGCCGGCGAACCGTGGTCCGCTGGCCGGGCTGTTCCTGGTCGGCGGCTCCACCCACCCGGGCGGCGGGCTGCCGATGGTGACGCTGTCGGCGAAGATCGTCGCCGACGAGATCGGGCCGGCCTGATCAGCCGTCGGCGGTGTCGTCGTCGTCGGCGGTGTCGTCGTCCCCGGGCAGCTCAACGCCGACGGCCACCGTCGCGTCGGCGTGCCGGGCTGCGTTGTCGACCAGGTTGCGGACCACCTGGGCGAGCCGTACCGCTCCTGAACGCCCACTGAAGAGGCGTTACGGCAGCTCCTGGGCCGCCGCCCGGCCCGCCTCCGTGGTGCGGCGCAGGAAGTCGGCCACCACCGCCAGGTCCGCGTCCGAGTAGCCGGCGCAGATCTCCTCGATCGAGCGGTTCATCCCGGCCAGCATCCCGTAGAGCTCACCCTGGCGGTCCCGCAGCGCGCGGATCTGCACCGCGCGGCGGTCGTTCTCGGCGCGCTCGCGGGCGATCCAGCCGCCGCGTTCCAGCCGGTCCAGGATGCCGGTCAGGGTGGCCGGGTGCAGGCCGGTGAGCCGGACCAGGGCGGTCGGGCCGAGCGGGCCCGCGCGGTCGATCAGGTCGAGGCAGTCCAGGTCGGCGTCCTTGAGGTCGAGCCGGGTGCCGACCTGCCGGCTGAACACCGACAGCTGGTTGCGCGCCAGCCGCAGCGACTCCTTCACGGTGGCCACCAGGCGCCGCCGAGATGTTACGTCTGCCATATTGTATGAACTCCAAAATACTTTACTATGAGATTCATATCGTATGGCCGTCGAGAGGGGTACGCCATGATGCTGATCACCGGGGCAACGGGGAACGTGGGCCGGGAAGCGATGCGGCTGCTGGGTGATCGGGCGGTGGGGCTGTCCAGGGCCACTCCGCTGGGGACGGTCGCGCACGTGGAGGGCGTTCTCTACAGCCCCCGGGCAGCCACTCCGGAGCGACTGGCCTGGGCGGCCGAGCGGGGCGCGAAGCGGGTGGTGGTGCTGTCGGCGGCCACGGTGTCACATCCGGTGGGCGACCCGCGCTTCATCGCCGAGTTCACCGCGGCGGAGGCGGCGGCGCGGCGTTCGGGCCTGGAGTGGACGATCCTGCGCAGCACCGACTACGCCGCGAACGCGCTGGCCTGGGCGCCACAGCTGCGCCGGGGCGGAGTCGTGCGGGGCGCGTACCCGGGGGCGGTGACCTCGACCGTCGACGAGCGGGACGTCGCCGCGGTGGCCGTGCGGGCGCTGCTGGATCCGGCGCACGCCGGGCGGACGTACCTGCTCACCGGGCCGCAACCGCTCACCCAGGCCGAGAAGGTCCGCGAGCTGGGCCGGGCCACCGGCCGCGAGCCGGCCTTCGCCGAGATCACGCCGGAGCAGGCGCGCCAGGGCATGCTCGCCGCCGGGCTGCCGGCAGAGATCCCGGACCGCCTGCTCGGCTCGCTGGCCGACTACGCGCGGGCTCCGGGTCCGTCCTCGACCACCGTCGCCGAGCTGCTCGGCCGGCCCGCCCGGACCTTCGGCGAGTGGGCCGACGACCACCGCGCGGCGTTTCTCTAGAGGGGCTGGACGCCGAACGGCAGCTCGCCGGTGGCGATGTGGTCCAGCAGGGTGACCCGCAGCGCCTCCGCGGCGTGCGGCAGCACCGCCCGGCGCCGGTGCGCCAGCGCGATCGTGCGGCGCATCCCGGGCGGGGCCAGCGGCGTCGCCCGCAGCAGCGGCCGGTTCACCAGCACCATGCTCGGCACCAGCGCCACCCCCAGGCCGGCCTCGACGAACGCCAGCACCGCGTCCATCTCGCCGCCCTCGACCGCGAAGCGCGGGACGAAACCCGCCCGCCGGCACGCCTCCAGCGTGACGTCGCGCAGGTCGTAGCCGGGCCGGAACATCACCAGCGGGGTGTCGCGCAGCTCGGTCAGCGCGAGCTGCGGGTTGGCCGTCGGCGGCGGGCCGGCCGCGACCGACGCCACGACCAGGCTCTCCCGCAGCACCGGGGCGGTGTGCAGGGACGCGTCGACACCCTGTTCGGGGTGGACGATCAGCGCCAGGTCCAGGTCGCGGGCGAGCAGGTCGGTGATCAGGTCCTGCGAGCTGCCCTCGTTGACGTGCAGCTCGATGTCCGGGTGCTCGGCGCGGAACCGGCGCAGCACCGTCGGCACCAGCGACGAGCAGAGGCTCGGGGTGGCGCCGACCCGGACCCGGCCGCGGCGCAGCCCGACGATCTCCTGCACCGCGTCACGGGCGGCGTCCGCGTCGGCGACCATCCGGCGGGCCAGCGGCAGCAGGGTGTCGCCCGCGGCGGTGAGCGCGACCGCGCCCCGGACGCGTTCGAACAGCGGCGCGCCGAGCGCCTCCTCCAGGGTGTGAATCTGCTTACTCAAAGTCGGCTGTGAGACGTTCAGCGAGTCCGCCGCTTGGGTGAAATGCCGGATTTCTGCCACTGCCACGAAGTATCGGAGCTGCTGAAGCCGCATCTTGATAGCTTACGTCTATGAGCACCCGGGCGATCATGCATTAGACGAATCGTCTAGAGGCTCTTAGCGTTCACTTCGTGGCGGTAGACATCAGTACTCCAGCACCGCGGGCGACGGCCGCGCCGGCCCGCAAGAAGCCGGCTCTCCCGCCGCGCCGCGGCGCGCGCTCCTCGCTCGCCCTGAAGATCCTCATGGCGCTCACCGGACTGCTGCTCGTCGGCTTCCTGTACGCCCACATGATCGGCAACCTCAAGATCTTCTTCGGCGCCGAGACGTTCGACCACTACGGCGAGTGGCTGCGGACCATCGGCACGCCGTTGCTGCCCGAGTCCTGGTTCGTCTACATCCAGCGTGTCGTGCTGACCGTCGCGGTCGTCGCGCACATCGTCGCGGCCACCATCCTGGCCCGCCGCGCCCGCAAGGCCCGGCCCGTGCGGTACGTGCACCGGCCCAAGGTGCAGGGCAGCTACGCGGCGCGCACGATGCGCTGGGGTGGCGTGATCATCCTGCTCTTCGTGATCTACCACATCCTCGACCTGACCACCGGCACGCTCAACCCGAACGGGGCGCCGGGGCAGCCGTACGCCAACGTGACCGCCGACTTCACGCCCGCGCGCTGGTACGTGACGGTCTTCTACACGCTGGCCATCCTGGCCGTCGGCTTCCACCTGCGGCACGGGCTGTTCAGCGCCGTCCGCACGCTGGGCCAGCGCACCGCCCGCGGCGAGCGGATCGCCCGCGGCGCCGCCCTGCTGCTCTCCGTCGTCCTGGTGGCCGGCTACCTGTCGGTGCCGTTCGCCGTGCTCACCGGATTGGTGGACTGACCATGTCGTTCTGGACCGAGGGCGAGGACATCGCCGACCGGGCCGCACCCGACGGCCCGATCGAGACCCGCTGGGAGCGCCGCAAGTTCTCCGCCAAGCTGGTCAACCCGGCCAACCGCCGCAAGCTGTCGGTGATCGTGGTCGGCACCGGCCTGGCCGGCGGCTCGGCGGCGGCGACGCTGGCCGAGGCCGGCTACCGGGTCCGGTCGTACTGCTACCAGGACAGCCCGCGGCGCGCGCACTCGATCGCCGCGCAGGGCGGCATCAACGCCGCGAAGAACTACCGCAACGACGGCGACTCCGTCTACCGGCTGTTCTACGACACGGTCAAGGGCGGCGACTTCCGCGCCCGCGAGTCCAACGTGTACCGGCTGGCCGAGGTCAGCGTGAACATCATCGACCAGTGCGTCGCGCAGGGCGTCCCGTTCGCCCGCGAGTACGGCGGCCTGCTCGACAACCGCTCGTTCGGCGGCACCCAGGTGTCCCGCACGTTCTACGCGCGGGGCCAGACGGGTCAGCAGCTGCTGCTGGGCGCGTACCAGGCGATGGAACGGCAGATCGGGCTCGGCAACATCGAGATGTTCGCCCGGCACGAGATGCTGGAACTGGTCGTGGTGGACGGCAAGGCCCGCGGCATCGTGGTCCGCGACCTGGTCACCGGCGAGATCACCACCGACCTGGCGGACGCCGTGGTGCTGGCCTCCGGCGGCTACGGCAACGTCTTCTTCCTCTCCACCAACGCCAAGGGCTGCAACGTCACGGCGGGCTGGCGGGCGCACCGCAAGGGCGCGCTGTTCGCGAACCCCTGCTACACCCAGATCCACCCGACCTGCATCCCGGAGTCCGGCGCCCACCAGTCGAAGCTGACCCTGATGTCGGAGTCGCTGCGCAACGACGGCCGGGTCTGGGTCCCGCGCGCTCATGGCGATTCCCGTAAGCCGGGCGACATCCCGGAGGACGAACGCGACTACTACCTGGAGCGGATCTACCCGTCGTTCGGCAACCTGGTCCCCCGCGACATCGCCTCGCGCGCGGCCAAGAACGTCTGCGACGAGGGCCGCGGCGTCGGCCCCGGCGGCCTCGGCGTCTACCTGGACTTCGCGGACGCGATCGACCGGCTGGGCCGCCCCGCCGTCGAGGCCAAGTACGGCAACCTCTTCGAGATGTACCAGCGCATCACCGGCGAGGACCCGTACGAGGTGCCCATGCGCATCTACCCGGCGGTGCACTACACGATGGGCGGCCTCTGGGTCGACTACGACCTGCAGTCCACCATCCCGGGCCTGTTCGTGATCGGCGAGGCCAACTTCTCCGACCACGGCGCCAACCGGCTCGGCGCCTCCGCGCTGATGCAAGGCCTGGCGGACGGCTACTTCGTGCTGCCGAACACGCTGAACAACTACCTCGCCTCCGGCCCGTTCGAGAAGATCTCGCCGGACCACCCGTCGGTAGTGGCGGCCCGCACCCAGGTGTCCGACCGGCTGGCGAAGCTGCTGGCCGTCGACGGCGACCGCACGGTCGACTCCTTCCACCGCGAGCTCGGCCACATCATGTGGGAGTACTGCGGCATGGAACGCACCGAGGAGGGCCTGACCAAGGCGATCGGCCTCATCCGCGGCCTGCGCGACGAGTTCTGGACCAGGGTGAAGGTGCCGGGCACCGGCGAGCAGCTGAACCAGAACCTGGAGAAGGCCGGCCGGGTCGCCGACTTCTTCGAACTGGGCGAGCTGATGTGCATCGACGCGCTGCACCGCGCCGAATCGGCCGGCGGCCACTTCCGCGCCGAGAGCCAGACCCCGGACGGCGAGGCCCTGCGCAACGACGACGAGTTCAGCTACGTCGCCGCCTGGGAATTCGGCGAAACCCCGACGCTGCACAAGGAAAAGCTCGACTTCGCATACGTTCACCCGAGCACTCGGAGCTACAAGTAATGGACATCCAGGTACGCGTGTGGCGCCAGCAGGGCCCGTCCGCGAAGGGGAAAATGGTCACCTACGACGTCAAGGACATCTCCCCCGACGCCTCGTTCCTGGAGATGCTCGACGTCCTGAACGAAAAACTGATCCTCGACGGCGACGACCCGGTAGCCTTCGACCACGACTGCCGCGAAGGCATCTGCGGCATGTGCGGCATGATGATCAACGGCGTGGCGCACGGCCCCGAGCGAGCCACCACGACCTGCCAGCTCCACATGCGACACTTCACCGACGGCGCGACGATCAACGTCGAACCGTGGCGCGCGGCGGCATTCCCGGTGGTCAAGGACCTGGTCGTGGACCGCGGCGCCTTCGACACGATCATCCAGGCGGGCGGATACATCAGCGCGCCGACGGGCACGGCCCCGGACGCACATGCGACCCCGGTCCCGAAGGCGGACGCGGACGCGGCGTTCGAGGCGGCCACCTGCATCGGCTGCGGCGCGTGCGTGGCAGCCTGCCCGAACGGCTCGTCAATGCTGTTCACGGCGGCGAAGGTGGCCCATCTGGGTCTGCTCCCGCAGGGCCAGCCGGAACGCGCCAGCCGGGTGGTGGACATGCTCCAGGCCCAGGACGATGCGGGCTTCGGCGGGTGCACGAACATGGGTGAGTGCACCACTGTTTGTCCTAAGGGGATTCCGCTGACGCTGATCGGCCGCCTCAACAACGACTACCGCAAGGCGATCGGCAAGAAGTAGAGCACTTTCCTTGTCGTGCCTGGTTGCATGGTGCTGACCGTCGCTCCCGCCGAACGCAGGGTGGTTGCATGGTCCGTTTTGCTTGCGCTGGTTGCATGGTGGGCTTGGGGGCGGGGATGACCCACTCCGGGCGGTCAGGCTTGGTCCCTGCGTGGGTCATCCCCGCCCCCAAGCCCGTTGTGGTCACCCTTGCTGCTTTACCTGCCCACACTTCGCCATCCGCTCGCCCTGCTTCTCCTCACCGCATTGCGCCTCTCCCGCGCTCGCCGCCCCGAGCCCGCCGCCCCGAGCCCGCCCCGCCCCGCCCCGCCCCGCCCCGCCGCGCCCCGCCGCGCCCCGCCGCGCCCCGCCGCGCACCGCCGCGCCCCGCGCCCCGCGCACCACCGCGCACCACCGCGCACCGCCGCGCACCGCCGGCGCACCGCCGCAGGTCGGCGCGCCTCGCCCGATCCTCGCCCCGCCTGTCGTGCCTCGAGCCATCCTCGCCCCGCCACGTCTCCCTTCCGGATGCATCATCCAGTCGGGGTGGACCGGTTCACCTGCCGACCTCCGTGACCGCCCTGCCTGCCTCGCCCCGCCGGTCTCGCCTCGACCCACCGCCGCCCCGCCACGTCTTCTCTCGCAGCACCTGCCCTGTCTGCCTCGCCCCGCCATGTCGCGGTCGCCCGCCACACGCCGTCGCGCTTCGGCCCGGCACACGGCGCTCGCTCCTATCTCGCCTCGCTACGCCGCGCCCCACCACCTCGGCACCCCGCGTCGCGCGAATCTTGTCGCGTTGTGGTGCGGAGCTGACCACCGCGCCACAACATCCGCCAGGCCTTCGTCCCGGTCCGCCCACCAGCACACACCCACCCGACTCACCTCACCTCAACCCACCTCACCCTGCCCAACCTCGCCTCGCCTCACCTCGCCCCGCCTCACCGCGCCTCACCCCGCCTCGCCCCGCCTCGCCTCACCCCTCCCCAACCTCACCCCGCCTCGTCTTACCCCGCCTCGTCTCACCCCGCCTCGCCTCACCCCGCCTCGCCTCACCCCGCCTCACCCCGCCTCACCCCGCCTCACCCCGCCTCGCCTCGCCTCGCCCCGCCCCGCCTCGCCTCACCCCGCCTCGCCTCGCCTCGCCTCACCCCGCCTCGTCTCACCCCGCCTTGCCTTGCCTTGCCTCCCGCTTTGCCGCTCGGGGCGAATTACCTGGTCGACCGCGCAGTCGCCGCTGCGGTCGACGACGGGGCAGACGCCGCTGCGGGCGGGGGCTGTCGCGGCGTCGGCACCTTTCGGTGGCCAGGTTTCGGTCGACTGCGGGCTGTCGGCAGTTGCGGCGCTTCGTCGCCGTCGGCGGGACGCTGCCTGCGGTCGACAGCGATGCCGGTCTCGAGTCCCCGGTGACCATCCGCTGGCTGACGACGGTGTCGAGGTGGGTGATGTGCCCGCGGATCTCGCCGGCGTTCAGGCTGCTGTCGACGAGCCACGGCCGCGAGAACGACGAGCCCGTGCGTTGCCGATCGGGGTGCGCGGGGCGGCGTGTTGCCGATCGGGGTGCGCGGGGCGGCGTGTTGCCGATCCGGGTGCGCGGGGCGGGGTGCTGGGGGCGTCGTGCCTGTTGCGGCGCAGGCTTTGGGTGGGCGTGTGAGACTGCCTCGGTGAGTCGACGGGAGCGGGTGCTGGCTGAGGTGGCCGGGATGGTGCCGGCGGGTGCGGCTCGGGTTGCTGTTGACGGGGTGGACGGGGTGGGGAAGAGCACCTTTGCCGGTGAGCTTGCCGCGGCGCTTCGGGCTCGGGGGCGGCCCGTTGTTCAGGTTTCCGCTGACGGGTTTCATCATGTGCGGGCCGTTCGGCATCGGCGGGGGCGGGCTTCGCCGGAGGGGTTCTGGCTCGACTCCTATGACTATCCGGCGTTGCTTTCCAGTGTGCTTGTGCCGTTCGGGCCCGGCGGTGATCGGCGGTATCGCGGCGCCGTGCATGATGTTCGCACCGATGCGGTTCTTGACCTGCCGTGGGTGGTGGCGCCGGCCGGGGCGGTGCTGGTGCTGGACGGGCTTTTTCTGCATCGGGATGAGTTGGCCGGGTGCTTCGACTTCTCGATTTTTCTCACCGCTCCGTTCGCCGTCACCGTGGCGCGGATGGCGGGGCGGGACGGGAGTCAGCCGGATCCCGGGCATCCGAGCCTGGCTCGCTACGTACAGGGGCAGCAGTTGTATTTTGCCGCCTGCCGGCCCTGGCAGCGGGCCGACCTGGTGATCGACAACAGTGATCTTGATCGGCCGGTCCTGGGCCCGGAACAGGGGTAGAGCTTGCTGCGGACCGTGCTTGTGGCGGTGGGTGTCTTCGCGGGCACCAACGTCGACGACATCATCGTGCTGACCGTGTTGTTCCTGGCCGCGCGGGCTGCGGGACGGCCCCGGCCGGGGCAGATCTGGGCGGGGCAGTACGCGGGCATCGCCGTTCTCGTCGCGGTTTCCGGGCTGGCCGCGCTCGGGCTGGCCCTGGTGCCCGACGAGTGGGTCGGCCTGCTCGGCCTGGTGCCGGTCGCGCTGGGGGTACGCGGGCTGGTCGGCACGTTGCGCGGCGGCGGGGACGACGAGGCGCCGGTGGCGGCGGGCAACGCGCTCGCCGTCGCGGGTGTCACGATCGCGAACGGCGCCGACAACATCGCCGTCTACACGCCGATGTTCCGGACGCTCGGTGCCGGCGGCAGCGCGGTTGTCGTGCTGGTCTTCGCCGTCCTGATCGCGGTCTGGTGCGCGGCGGCGTCCTGGCTGGGCTCGTACCAGCGGATCATCAACCTGGTCCGGCGGTACGGCCACTGGCTGGTCCCGCTGGTGTTCATCACCATCGGCCTGGTCATCCTGCTCGAGTCGGGCGTGCTGACCCGCCTGTTCTGAAGGCTGCTCGAACGCGTCCGGGGATGGCCGCCGGCGTACCTGGCGCTGAACATGCCGGTGGACGACCCGCGGGTGCAGCAGCGCCTCGGCGGCGTGAACTCGGCGCTGTCCGCTCAGCGCCAGGTCACGTACGCACGCACGCTGGTCGGCCTGGTCCGCCAGCACGCCGGCACGGCCCCGGTGTTCCTCGGGCTGTTCTACGGCTGGGACGGCTCGTACCGGATCCCGTCCTACCGCGACAGCGGCGCCGACGGTTACGTGCTGACCAGCTACAGCTATCCGGGCAGCCGGGTGGCCGACGCCGGCAGCAGCGCGGACGAGCTGATCGACGCGCCCCGGCTGCGCGCGGCGGCGGACCGGGCGGTGGCCGGCCAGCCGGGCGCGCCGATTGTGGTGGAATACGGATTCCAGACGCTGGCCGCCCAGGAATCGATGCCGGACCAGACCGCGGGATCGGTGGCCGACGGCACAGCTAAACGGGCGGCCCTGCGCGCGACCACGCATTTCTATTGCACGCGCTACCCGGCCATTTCGGCTACAACGTGTTCAAGGCGGAGGGGGAATCCGCCGCGCACCCTCGACTACGGGCTGACCGCACCACCGGCGGCACAATGACGGCACGGCCCGCCCCGGACGGTCGGTGACCGTTCGGGGCGGGCCGGCTGCCGCGGCTCGCGGTGGGTCAGGCGACGAACCGGCGCCGGCGGCGCAGCAGCAGGGTCGCGCCACCACCGACCAGGGCCACGCCGAGCGCGGCGATGCTGCTGGCGGCGGCGCCGGTCAGCGGCAGGCCACCGCCAGTTCCTGTCCCGGTGCCGGCGGGCGGCGTCGGCGACGGCTCGGGGGTCCCGGTCGGTGACGGCGTGCTGTCGCCGGTGGCGGTCCCGGTCGGGGTGGTGGCCGCGTGGTGGTGGCCGGCGTCGTGGTGGGCGGCGTCGTGGCGGGCTTTGTGGTGGTGGGCGGCGTGGACGGCGCCGCGCACGTGTGGGTCAGCACGAACTTGTCCGCCTGGCCGGTGATCGTGGCCGTCGCACCGACCAGGGTCCAGCCGGCCGTGGTGATCGCGTACGCCTTGCTGTGGCCCACGAAGACGATGTCGTCACCGTCCGCGGCCCCGGCCTCGATGACCACGGCCCGGTCGCCGGCTCCGTCGGTGTCGAACGTCGCGGTGATCTCGGTGAAGGCGCCCGTCTTGCCGGCGTTGCCCGGCAGGTTGAAGACCCACACGTCCTTGCCGGGGTAGGGGCCGCCGCCCAGGTTGTCGCCGCACTCGTGCTCGTAGTCGGCAGCGGTGGCCGGGACGTTGCCGGGGTTGATGTCAATGGTGGTGGTGGAGACGGGCGCCGCCCACGCCGTGGCGACGAAGGCGAAGGACGCGCAGCCGCCGAGCGCGGCGGCTGTCGCGGCACGGAAATACGGGTTGATCTGCATGAATGCGTGCTCCGGGAGTGGTGTCGAGGGGACGCCACATGATTCACACCCGTCACACCACACCGGATCGGCTGAACGGTTCGACCCCGCTGACTGCGGTCACCGCACTCGACATCTCCTGCAAATCGCCGATTAACGGCCAATGTGCACAGTTGCCCCAACCGGTTGAGGGAGGTCACGGGCCTGGATGACCCGCTGGCGCCACGCACGGTGGATGCTGTCCAGCTCCTCCCGGTGCCATCGCTCCCAGGGCCCGAGGCGCGGCGCGAGCAACCGCATGGCGATCCGGTACGCCGGGAGCCGGCAGTCCACATCGGCGGCGAACGCGGCCCGGACCTCCCGGACGCCACGGGTCCACGCCGCGGTCGGTGGGCGGCCGTCGAGCGGCGCGTCCCGGTACGAGATCCGCGGCCGGAAGAGGAAGTCGGTGCGCTCGTCGACGTCGTAGCCGTACCGCTGCTTCATGCAGCCGCGGTAGGGCCGCAGCGCGGCGATGACCGCGGGATCGCGCACCACCGGCGCGAACAGGTCCGCGAAGCCGGAGAACCGGTTCACCCCGGCGGGCGGCTCGTAGTCCGGGTAGGTCCGGTGCTGGAACCGCGCGGTGCACCGGTTGTGGGCCGGCACGTCGGCCGCCGGCAGCGAGTCCCACCAGGTCAGCAATCCGGCCCGGGCGAAGCGGGCGCCGGCGAGCTCGTTGAGGATGACCGAACGCCCCCGGCCGGTGATCGAGTCGAAGACGCTGCCGCTGCCGGTGCCGTAGCCGAGGTCTGCGTCGGTGAACAGGTCGTAGCGGCTCACGAACGGGGCAACCCGGTAGGTCTTGCCGGCGGCTCGCATGCACGCCGCCACGCCACCCTCGATCTGGTGATAGCTGAGCAGCTCCGAGGCCCTCCGCTCGGCGCGGTTGCCGGAGACCCGCCGGTGCAGCGCGTCCAGCCGCGCCGCCGTGGCCGCGAGGCCGGCCCGGCTGGACGCGCTCTCAGCGGACGCCGGGACCGTCAGGAGCGACGCGACCGCGAGCCAGGTCAGCGCCATCGCGCACCGTTTCCTCATGCCCAGCAGAACGATCAAGGCCCCCCGGGCGACGCGCGGCGGCCACGGCCGCGGTCAGGCAGAGGGCGGCGCCGGCCAGCAGCGTCGCGCGGGCTCCGACCTGGACCGCCGCCGCACCCAGCGGGATGGCCGGCGCGGTCGGGCCGAACATCACCGTGTTGGCCGTGGCCGCGACCCGGCCCAGCAGCTCCACCGGGGTGTGGGTCTGGACGGCCGTGACCGCGGCGATCAGGGTCCAGGGCAGGCCGACACCCCCGAGCACCGCGCCCGCCACCAGCGCCGGCCACCACGGCAGGCACCGCGCCAGCAGGCCCGCCGCGAACAGCACCGTCCCGGCCACACCGATCGCCGTCACCCCCCGCCGGGCGATCAGCCGGCCGACGATGAGACCACCCGCGACGGAACCCGCGCCGTGGGCGCTGAGCAGCACCCCGAGAAACGCCGAGCGCAGGCCCAGCCCGACCGTCACGACCTCGTACTGGGCGGCGATGGCGAAGCCCGACACACCGATCGAGACGGCGGCCAGCGTGACGGTCACCCGCAGCACCCGCCGCCCCAGCAGCACGGACGAGCCGGCGCGCAGGCCCCGCTCCGGCGAGGCCGGCACCGCGGTCAGGCGCAGGGCCAGGTACAGGAGCGCGCCCACCACGGGCAGCGCCGCGCAGAGCACGGCGACTGCCCCGCCGCCCTGCCAGGCGTAGAGGCCCGCGCCGGCCAGCGGGGCGACGAGCTTCATGCCCTCCTGGGCGCTGGAGCGCCAGCCGTTCACCTCGCCCAGGGTGCCGGCCGGCAGAGCCGCCGGCAGCAGCGCCG
This sequence comes from Actinoplanes sp. NPDC049599, assembly GCF_044465625.1. Classification (NCBI taxonomy): domain Bacteria; kingdom Bacillati; phylum Actinomycetota; class Actinomycetes; order Micromonosporales; family Micromonosporaceae; genus Actinoplanes; species Actinoplanes sp. NPDC049599. The sequence goes on along the minus strand of NZ_JBITLX010000026.1, from coordinate 94,167 downwards.
ACTCGCCCGCGTCGAGCAGGACGTAGCTGATCCCGTACGCGAGTGACACGGCGTAGATCAGCCAGGTCTGCGCCGGGCCCCGGACCGCGAGCAGGCTCAGCAGCGACGCGGCCAGCAGCAGGTTGGTGGCGACCAGCAGCGGGCGCCGGGGCAGCCGGTCGAGCAGGCCACCCAGCCACGGGCCGAACAGCGTCGGCGCGTAGACGCAGAGGCCGGCGAGGGCGGCCCGGCTCGCCGAACCGGTCAGATCCAGGATCCAGATGCCCGCGACCAGCGACATCGCGGTGCTGCCGAAGCCGGACAGCACGGAGATCACCACGAACAGGACGGCGTTACGGCGCATGGGAGCCATCCTCGGTAACTGAGCCGTTGAGGCTCAAGTCCTTCGGATGACGTCAATGTTCTGTTGACAGTGCGAGGTGCAGGGCCGTGGCGGCGATCCGGACGTGACCGGGCAGGGGTGCGGCAGTGAGGTCCTCGTCGGCCTGGGCGGCCAGCGCGTAGAGGCCGCCCGGGGGCGCGTCCAGAGCCGTCCGCACGGTCGCCCGCACCAGGGCCGCGCGCGGGAAACGGGCTGACCAGCGGCGGTCGGCGGCGATGCTGCGGTGCAGGTCGTCTACCGCGGCGCGGAGCGTGACGATGCTGTGGGCGTACCGGAGATCCTGGTCGTGCCGTCGCGACCGTGCCGCCGCCAGCAGCCGCTGCCGGCGCTGCTCGGCGGCCTGCCGGCTGGCCAGGCCGAGCGCGGCGGCGATCTGCGCCCAGGTAGCGCCCGCCTGCCGGGTCCGGTCGATCAGCTCCAGCTCACGCTCGTCCAGCGCGGCCCGGGCCGCGCTGAGCTCCGTCAGGTGCCTGAGCTCAGCCTCCGCCACCCGTCAACAATACGTTGACAGCGTCGGGCCGAACCCCGAACGACTCCTCAAGATCGCCGTCCGCAGCCGCCAGGGCGGGCATCCGGTCCGCGGTGACGAAGTGGGCGAGCAGCCGGCCGTCGTCCGCGGATCACCGTCGCCGCCCCGCAGGAGGACCCGCGCCTCGCCGCGGCCTGGTGGGTGTCCGGGCTGGGTGGACGGTGCCGCTACTGGCGGCAGAGTGGTGGCTCGATCGCGACAGGTCCCGTGGGCGCCGGGACGACACGGCGGCGGGTCCGTCGGGAACGGCGGGCTGGTCCGGTAGCGAGCGAGCGGTCGGTGGCGGCGGCGGACGGCGCGGGTCGGACCGACGGCGGGTGGCGGAGCGTGAGTGCGCTGACGATCAGCGCGCCCAGCGAGAACCCCGCCGCCGTCAGGTAGGCCCGGCTGTAACCGTCGCGCAGCGCCGCGACCTCGCCGACCCCGGCCGCCAGGCTCGCGTCGGTCACCCGGGCCGCCACCACCGCCAGCACCGCCAGGCCCAGCGCCGCGCCCGCCTGCTGAGCCGTGTTGGTCAGCCCGGACACCAGCCCGGTCTCGTGCGGTGCCGCGTCCGCCATCGCGAGCATGATGATCGCCGGGATCACCACCCCGATGCCCAGGCCCATGATGATCAGCGAGGGCAGGACGTCGGTCGCGTACCGGGGGTCGGCCGGGGCCCGGGCCAGCAGCAGCAGGCCCGCGGCCAGCACGCCGAGGCCGGCCAGCAGCACCGGGCGGGCGCCGTAGCGGGCCGTCACCCGTGGCGCCACGACCAGCGAGAGCACACCGATCACCAACGGGGTGGGCAGGAACGCCAGGCCGGTGCCGATCGCGTCCAGGCCGAGCACCCGCTGCAGGAACAGGGCGTTGATGAACTGGAAGCCCATGCCGGTGGCGAAGATCAGCACCACCGTCGCGCCGGTGCCCAGCAGCCGGCGGCGGCCCAGGACGTCGAGCGGCGCCAGCGGGCGGCGGGCGTGCCGCTGGCGGAGCAGGAAGGCCGCGACCAGCAGGAGCGCGACCGCGCCGTACCGGAATCCACCGGCCACGATGGCGTAGACGCCGAGCGAGAGGCCCGCCGTGATCAGGACCGCCCCGCTCAGGTCCAACCCGTCGCCCAGGCCGGGACCCGCCTCGCGGGGCACCGCCCGCAGCGCGCCGACCAGCACCGCCGCCCCGATCGGCACGTTGACCAGGAAGATCCACGGCCAGCCGGCGGCCTCGGTCAGCAGCCCGCCCGCGACGAAGCCGACGGCGGCGCCGCCGGCCTGGGTGAAGCTGTAGACGCCGATCGCCCGGGCCTGCGGGCCCGGCTCCGGGTAGAGCCGGACGATCAGGCTGAAGATCACCGCAGCCGCCAGCGCGCCGCCGACACCCTGCACGAACCGGCCCGCGACCAGCAGCACGGCCGTGTCGGCGAGGCCGCAGAGCAGGCTGGCGGCGGTGAACACGACCAGGCCGGCGAGGAACACGCGGCGGGCGCCGAGCAGGTCGCCGAGCCGCCCGGCGAGCAGCAGGAACCCGGCGAAGCCGATCAGGTAGCCGTTGACCACCCAGGCCACGCCGGCGGGCGAGAAGCCGAGGTCGAGCTGGATGGCGGGCACGGCGACGGCCACGATCGTGCTGTCCAGCACGATCATCAGCGACATCGCGCAGAGCACGGCGAGCGCCGCGGCACGACGCGGGTACCCGGAGGAAGCCATAGTCCGACCGTAGCAGATAGTCTGCTTGCGGACTATCTTATTGTCACCTACTTGTCGCCTGGCGGGCCCGGCGCACCGGCTTCGGGCCGGGCTCCAACCCGCCGTCGACCAGCTGCGCCAGCGCCGCGACGAAAGACTCCCGGGCCGGCTCGGGCAGGGCGCCCAGCGCCTCGGCGTGCACCCGGTCGACGATCCGCTGACCCTGCTCGGCGGCGGCCCGGCCGGCCGGGGTGACCGCGATGATCCGGGCGCGGCGGTCGGTGGTGGACGGACGGCGCTCGGCCAGCCCGCGGCGCTCCAGGTCGTCGACGGTGCTGACCATCGTCGTCTTGTCCAGGTCGGCGAGCGCGGCGAGCTGGATCTGGGTCCGCTCCTCCGCCAGCGCGTGCACCAGGACACACTGCATCCGCGGCGTCAGATCGACGGCGGCCAGCGCGGCGGCCAGCCGGTTGGACAGCGCGTGGCCGGCCATGTTGAGCAGGCCGGTGACGTCGCGGACGGTGCGCTCGGGAGCGGCGGAGGACATGAAACCAGCGTATCGCGGGATCATCCGCTACCGGATGATCCGAAGGCGGGGCGGCTGGCCATCTCAGCGTGTCGTCCTGTTCTCACCGGGTTTCAGCCGAGGAAGACCCCCCACGCAGCGGAGTCCTAGCCCTGCGCAGCGTTGTTAGCGTCATGGCCGAGCCGGACGGCTTGGGGCAATCAGGACTAACGGCACGTAGGAGCATCATGTATGCGGTCATCGATGTCGAGACCACCGGGCTACGGGCGTCCTGGCACGACCGGATCGTCGAGATCGCGGTGGTGCACCTCGACGAGCGCGGCCGGGTCCAGGACGAGTGGTGCAGCCTGATCAACCCGGACCGCGACCTCGGGCCGCAGCACATCCACGGCATCTCGGCGGCCGAGGCCGGGCAGGCGCCGACCTTCGCCCAGCTCGCCGGCCAGGTCTCCGATCTGCTGCGGGGACGCACGCTGGTCGCCCACAACCTCGCCTTCGACGCGTTGTTCCTGGCCGCCGAGTTCCGCCACCTCGGCCACGCCGTGCCGGTGGACGCCCGGCTCGGCCTGTGCACGATGCAGCTGGCGCCGCACTTCCTGCCCAGCGCCGGGCGCAGCCTGCACGACTGCCGCCGCGCCGCGGGCCTGCCCGGCCACCGGGCCCACTCGGCCCTGCACGACGCCCACGCCGCGGCGGACCTGCTCGCCCACTACCTGACCATCACCGGCACGCCGCCGCCGTGGACACCCACCCTGGCCCGGTGCCGCACGCAGGCCTGGCCGACCGTGCCGCCGTCGACCGCCGCTCCGGTGCGCCGCCGCTCCCCCGGGTCCCGCGAACCGCACTTCCTCACCCGGCTCGCCGACCGCCTGCCCCGGCAGCAGGAACCCCGCGCGGACGCCTATCTGGACCTGCTCGATCAGACACTGCTCGACCGGGACATCTCGGCGACCGAGGCCGAGGGGCTGGTCACCATGGCCGAGGCGCTCGGGCTGGGCCGGGCGGACGCGCGCAGCCTGCACCGGCGGTACCTCACCGGGCTCGCCACGGTGGCGCTCGCCGACGGCATCCTGACCCCGGCCGAACGGCAGGACCTGGAGCGCGTCGCCGATCTCGTCGGCCTGCCCGCGTCGGCCGTCGAGCGGGTGCTGGCCGACGCGGCCCGGCACCCGGCCGGCGCGAACCGGCGGTTCTGGCAGCTGGAGCGCGGGGACGTGGTGGTGTTCACCGAGACGATGGCGCCGGACCGCGAGAGGTGGCAGGCCGACGCCGAGGCCGCCGGGCTGGTGGTGGGCGAGGCCGTCAGCAAGAAGACCCGGCTGCTGATCGCCGCCGACCCCGAATCGATGTCCGGCACGGCCAAGAAGGCCCGCCAGTACGGCGTCCCGGTGGTGCACCCGCAGGCGTACCGGACGATGCTGGAATCGCTGCTGCAACCGGTCTGATGGGACGACCGACGGACCCCCGTGTGAACCCGCCGGCCGTCGTCATCAGAGCGCGGCCGCAGCCGCCCAGCCGGGCGCCGTCGGCGCCTGTCGCAGCGGCATCCGCGCCTCCGCCGGCGTGCGGTTTCCCTTGCGCTGGTTGCAGCGCCCGCAGGCCGCGACGGTGTTGAGCCAGGTGTTGCCGCCGCCCCGCGAACGCGGCAGGACGTGGTCGATGGTGGAGGCGGTGCCGCCGCAGTACGCGCAGCGCCGGCCGTCGCGGGTCAGCACCCCGGCCCGCGACCAGCCCGGGCCGCGGCCGTGCCGCCAGCGCGTCACGACGTAGCTGACCAGGCGGACGACGGTCGGGATCGGGAAGACGCCCATGCGCGCGTCCGGCCGCGCCTCCTCGACGACCGCCACCTCGCGGAACAGCATGCGGATGGCGTGCCGGACGCTGACCCGGTGCAGCGGCCCGAAGTCGGCGTTGAGTACGAGGACCACGCTCATCGCGGGTCACCTCCCCTGTGTCTCGCGCACGAAAAACCGCCCGTCCCGAACCCAGGGACGAGCGGCCGCCGGTGCCCGCGGGCGCGCGTCAACCGGGGCTGTCAGCCCTGCTCTCGTGCCGGTAGGCCGTCACGTGGTCTCCTTCTTTGTTCGTGGAAAAGGTAGGGCGCGGCCACCATTTCGGACAACCGAATAAAAGATCGTCAGGCGGACAGCTCGCGGCGCACCGCGAGGGCAAGCTGGGCCAGGCCGAGCACGCCCAGCCCCAGCCAGGCGACCGCCGCCACCTGGACGACTGTGGTCTCCCAGCCGGGGTGCAGCAGACCCGCGAGGCCGCCGACCAGCAGCCCGCTGATCGCCACCGACACCCGGGTGGGGCGCTCGCCGACGGTCACGATGCCCAGGCCGTCCATGCCCCCGGCGGCGGCGCGGGCCCGCACGTACTCGTGCAGCCAGCTCACCGCCGCGCCGGCGGCCGCCAGCCAGCCCGGCACCCCGGCCACCCAGAAGGCCGCCAGCCAGGCCAGCTCGCCGAGCCGGTCGGCGACCGAGTCGTAGACGAAGCCGAGCCGGCTGACCCGGCCGGTCACCACGGCGACCGCGCCGTCGAGCGCGTCGGCGCAGCTCGCGAGCAGCACCAGCAGGGCGCCGAGCAGCAGACCGGGACGGCCGAGCAGGGCGGCGAACGGCACCGCCACGCAGAGCACCAGGCCGGCCGCGGTGACGGCACCCGGGCCGACCCCCAGCCGGCCCAGCAGGCTGCCGCCGCGGTACGCCAGCCGGATCCAGCCGCGCACGACGGGCGCGGCGGTCTCGGGGTCGAAGCCGCCGTGCAGCCTGGACCAGGCCGCCGCGTACTCCTGCCAGGTCAAGCCGGGACGTTGGCGGCCAGGTGCTGCCACACCTCGCGGGTCGCCGTGGATCGGTTCATGGTGATGAAGTGGATGCCCGGCACGCCCTCGTCGAGCAGCCGCTGGCACATCTCGCTGCACAGGTCGATGCCGAGCGCGCGCACCGCGGCGGCGTCGTCGGCGATCCGCTCGAAGCGGGCCAGCAGCGCGGGCGGGAACGGCGCGCCGGAGAGCTGCGCGGCGCGAGCGATGGTCGCCATTCTCAGCACGGGCATCACCCCCGGCACGATCGGCGTGTCGCAGCCGGCCGCGGCGACCCGGTCGCGGAGCCGCAGGTATTCGTCCGCCTCGAAGAACATCTGGGTGATGGCGAAGTCGGCGCCGGCCCGGCACTTCCGGATGAAGTTGCGGGTGTCGGTCTCGATGTCGGGCGAGCGCGGGTGCTTGTAGGGGAACGCGGCGACCCCGACGCTGAAGTCGCCGGACTCGCGCAGCAGCCGCACCAGATCCTCGGCGTAGAGCACGCCCTCGGGGTGGCGCACCCACTCGCCCAGCGGGTCGCCGGGCGGGTCGCCCCGCACCGCGAGCACGTTGCGGATGCCGGCGCCGGCCAGCCGGCCGATGACGTTGCGCAGCTCGGCGACCGAGTGGTTGACCGCGGTGAAATGGGCCATGGGCAGCAGCGTCGTCTCGGTGGCGATCCGCTCGGTCACCGCGACGGTGGTGTCGCGGGTGCTGCCGCCGGCGCCGTAGGTGATCGAGACGAAGTCCGGCCGGAGCGTCTCCAGCTCGCGGATCGTCTGCCAGAGCAGCTGCTCGCCCTCGCGGGTCTTGGGCGGCATGAACTCGAACGAGAAGGTGGGGTCCGGACGACGGATGAGCTCCCCGATCGCCGGAGACGTCGGGAGCCGTGAGGGAAGTCCGAGAGACACACCATGACTCTACCGGCTGGCGGACCCGGGTGAACCGGCTAGGTTGGCCCCGTGACGTCCCCGCTTGAACGTGCCGGCCTGCGGCCGCGCGTCGACAAGGCCCTCGCCGCGTTCCTGGCCGGCCAGCGTTCCCGGTTGCTCGCCATCGACCAGGTGCTCGGTGAGATCGCCGACGCCCTCGACGACTTCGTGCTCGGCGGCGGCAAGCGGCTGCGGCCGGCGTTCGCGTACTGGGGGTACCGCGGCGCCGGCGGGGCCGACTCCGACCAGGTGGTCGCGGCGGTCGCGGCGCTGGAGCTGGTGCAGGCCAGCGCCTTGATCCACGACGACCTGATGGACCGCTCGGACACCCGGCGCGGCGAGCCGGCCATCCACCGCAGGTTCGCCGCCGAGCACGCCGCGGCCGGCTGGCGCGGCTCCGGCGACAGCTTCGGCGACAGCGCGGCCGTCCTGCTCGGCGACATGGCGCTGGTCTGGTCCGACGAGCTGCTGCACACCTCCGGCATCGACCCGGCCGACCTGGCCCGGGCCCGGCCGGTCTTCGACGAGATGCGCACCGAGGTGACCGCGGGTCAGTATCTGGACGTGCTCACCGTGGTCACCGGCGACCTGTCGACCGAACGCGCCGGCAAGATCGCCCGGTACAAGTCGGCCAAGTACACGGTCGAGCGGCCGCTGCTGCTCGGCGCGGCGCTGGCCGGCGCACCCGAGCCGCTGCTGCACGCCTACTCCGGCTACGGCCTGCCGCTGGGCGAGGCGTTCCAGCTGCGCGACGACGTGCTCGGCGTGTTCGGGGACCCGGCGCAGACCGGCAAGCCGGCGGGCGACGACCTGCGCGAGGGCAAGCGGACGTACCTGGTGGCGGCCGCACACGAGGCGCTCGGCACGGCCGGGCAGGCCGAGCTGGAGGCCCGGCTGGGCGATCCCGGCCTGGACGACGCCGGCGTCGAACGGCTGCGCACGCTGATCCGCGACAGCGGGGCGCCGGCCCGCACCGAGGAGCGGATCACCTCCCTGACCGGGACGGCGCTGGCCGTGCTGGCCGACGCCGAGATGGACGAGGAGGCGCGCGGGGTGCTGCTCGAGCTGGCCGACGCCGCCACCCGCCGCGCGGTCTGACCGTGCGGCAGGTCCGGGAGGCGTACGCGGCGGTCGCGGAGCTCTACATCGACCTGTTCGGCGCCACCGGGAAGGTCCCCGCCGACGATCTCGCGTTGATCGGGCGGCACCTGACGATCCGGCCCGGCACCGTGCTCGATCTGGGCTGCGGACCCGGCCATCTCACCGGCTACCTGCGGACGCTGGGCGTCGACGCGGTGGGCATCGACCTGGTTCCCGAGTTCGTCGCCCACGCCCGCGCCACCCATCCGACCGGCAGCTACCGCCTCGGGTCGCTGCGGAGCCTCGACGCCGGCGACGGCACCGTGGCCGGCCTCCTGTGCTGGTACTCGCTGATCCACCTGCCGCCGGACGACCTGGACGAGGTCCTCGCCGAGTTCCGCCGGGTGCTGGTTCCCGGCGGCACGCTGGTGGCCGGCTTCGTCGACGGCGACGAGGCCGGCGCCTTCGACCACAAGGTCGTGACGGCGTACCGGTGGCCCGTCGACGAGTTCTCGGCGCGGCTGGCGCGATCCGGCTTCACGGAGGTCGAGCGCGAACGGCGGCCCGGCGACGACAACCAGCGGCCGCACGCCGCGATCGCGGCGGTCAGCGCCGCGCGCTGAGGCCGGCGACGGCGAGGATCGCGGCGGTGAGCTGGAGGGCCACGGTCAGCGCCAGGGTCGGCTGCGGCACCGCGTCCGTCGCGGTGATCAGGTCCAGCGCGAACAGCTGCGCGTAGTCGCGGACCTCGTAGGGCAGCGCCACGGCGCCGACCGCCGCGTCGAGGAAGATCACGGCCACCGCCACGAACAGCACCGCACCCGCCGCGGCCCGCCACCGCCGGTTCGCCGCTGCCGCCACGGCCAGCGCCAGTGCCGCCAGCGCCAGCAGCAACGGCAGGACCGCCCCCACGCCCAGCGACCAGGACGTCTCGGTGGGGCGCGGGCCGGCGGACAGGATGACGACGGAACGCACCACGGCGTACCCGATGATCAGGAGTGCCGCGACCGCCGCCGCGCCGAGCACCGCCCGGCCGGGGGCCGGCCGGCGCAGCACCGCGACCACCAGCAGCAGGAGCACGAACAGCAGGGCCGCCGTCACCCGCGTCAGGGTCTCCAGCTGATCCTGCCGGAACAGGCTCGTGTACTGCTCCGGGCTGAGCACCTGCATCCCGGCGTCGCCGCCGGGCTCCGGCACGGTCAGCGCGGCCCCGGCCACCAGCACACCCGCCGCCGCGGTCAGCACCCAGGACCCGGCGCCGATCGTGTACGCCAGCAGGCACAGCGCCGCCACCACCTCCGCGGGCCGCCACAGCGGCCGGGCGAACAGCACGCCGATGACGTGCACGACTGCCAGCACGGCCGCGGCGATCAGCAGCATTGGCCGGGGACGCACCGGCGCATCGTGTCACATATCGAGCGAATCGCGCTGCCGCATCCGGGCCCGGGCCCAGCGCAGCAGCCGGCTGCCCTCCCCCGCCGCCGGCGTGCGCTGCACCCCGCGCCGGCCCAGCCAGACCCAGACCGACAGGGTCAGCAGCACCATCGCGAAGCCGAACAGCAGGTCCTCGACCGGCGCGAAGACCAGCCGCCAGCCGATGATCGCCGCCGGGTCGTAGATGACGATGCGGCGGCCGGTCAGGATGCCGTTGGACAGCAGCTGGAAGGTGATGATGATCGGGTACGTGGCCCAGAACACCGCACGGGTCACCAGCCGGGTCCGCAGCACCGCGAGATCCACGGCGAGCGCACCGAGCACCCCGAGCAGCGCCGCGACGGTGTAGGTCATTCGTCGCCGACCGGCCGGCGCAGGACCGCCCGGGTCGCCTCGAAGCCCAGCACCGCGCAGACCGGCACCACCACGAAGAACAGCAGCTCGTCCAGCGGCAGGCCGCCGGGGAACAGCACGCCGGTGGTCTGCTCCGGGTCGAACGTCCAGTGCCCGGCGGCGATGGCGGCCAGGTCCCAGAGCACGAAGACGACCACCACCGGCAGCAACGTGAGCAGCAGCCGGCGCCACCGGCGCAGCACGTTGACCTTCAGCACCGGCTCCAGCCAGATCGCGGACACCAGGCAGCCCGCGAGCACAAGAACGTACGCCAGGTGTCGCATCCGGGCGGTCAGAAACCGAGGGCCTGGGCGCGCCGCTTGACCTCGCGGGCCCGGTCCCCGCCGAGCCCCTTGGCGCCGCAGCCGTCCACGGTCGCGTCGGGTTCGTAGAGCCACCGGAGCGCTTCTTCGTCGTTGTACCCAGCGTCGCGAAGCAGAGTGAGGACGCCGGGGAGGTGCTTGAGCACAGTGTTGTTGGCCACCAGATCCGCCGGCACGACACGGATGCCGTTGCGCCGGACGGCGAGCAGCGCACCGTCGCGGATCATCTGGTGCACCTTGCTGATCGACACGTCGAGCTTGTCCGCCACATCGGGCAGGTTGATCCACTCGGACGGGCCGGAGGGCTGCGGGGCCGCCGCCTCACCCACGGTTACGGAATCGGTCACCCGACCAGCGTGCCATGCCCGCGCCGAGGCCGACCAAGCGGAGCACGCGGAACCGGGAACGCCCCGGTTCCTCGAGATCGGAGAAATGTCCCGATGACCCTGTGGCGGAAAGCCCGCACCGAGGCCGCCGGAGCGTGGCGCTCGGTGCGGTACGACCTGAGCCGGCCCCAGCCGAACGCCCACCGGCCGGACGCGAGCTCGCGCGATCCTCGCCCGGAGGTGACCTCGACCGGGTTCCACACGTTCGGTGGCGCGGACCTCACCGGCGAGCGGCTCGTGCCCCGGCCACGCCGGCTGGTGGCGGTCTCGGCCTTCGGCGTCCTCGCGGTCGCGGGGGCCGCGGGCAGCTACTTCGCGGTGGTCAACGGGCTCGGCGGGCTGGTCGACGGGCAGCCGGCCGGCGCCGAGCCGTACCCGCTGGCCGCCGAGGCGCCCCGCGGCACCGAGGGTGAGCTGGCCAACTCCGGCCTGGGCAAGGGCACCGCCCACAGCGCCGGCCGGGCACCCGCGGCGCCCGGCCCGGCCGCCGAGCCCGCGCCCGGCGCCATCCGGGTGCTGCCCACGACGACCACCGCCGCGCCGGTCCCGCCGCGGGTCACCGCGCCACGGCCCCGGCTGACCACGGTGGGCGCCGACCCGGAGACCCAACCGACCGGCTGCTGCGCCAACCCGCCGGTGCCGACGCCGACCGCGCCGGTGCCGACCCCGCAGAGCCCGTCGGCGACCCCGTCGCCGGCGGCGTCCTCAACGGACAGCAGCGCGTCGCCGGAGCCCTCCGAGTCGCCGAGCCCGGCGCCGCCGAGCGGATCCGGCGACGCGAGCACGGCCGAGGCCGAGAACCGGGTACGCCACGCGCGGCGGTACTGATCCGATTTATCACCATAAACGACTCGCGGAGCGCCGGCTCCGCGGGTCGTTTTTTCCCGTATGCCCTGGTCACCGCTTCGCGCTGTACCCGTTCGGTCTCAGCTATGACATCCTGGGCTGCCACACCCGGAAGGACACATACACTTCACGCCGATGGACACGACTGTCGCCGACACGTTGATCGGCACGACGATTGACGGGCGCTACCGGATCACCGGTCGCGTGGCCCGTGGTGGCATGGCGACTGTGTACACCGCCGTGGACGGCCGGCTCGAACGCACCGTGGCGCTGAAGATCATTCACCCGTCACAGGCAACCAACGTGCACTTCGTCGACCGGTTCACCGACGAGGCCAAGACGATCGCCCGGCTCACCCACCCCAACGTCGTCGCCGTCTACGACCAAGGCCGCCACCAGGGCCTGCCGTACCTGGTGATGGAGTACGTGCAGGGCCGCACGCTGCGCGACCTGCTCACCCAGCGGCGCCGGCTGAACCCGGTCGAGGCACTGGCCATCCTGGAGCAGATGCTCGCCGCCATCGCCGCCGCGCACCGCGCCGGCCTGGTGCACCGCGACGTGAAGCCGGAGAACGTGCTGGTCGCCGAGGCGCCCAGCGGCGGCATCGCCAACCTGGTCGACAGCGTGGCGAAGGTGGCCGACTTCGGCCTGGCCCGCGCGGTCGAGGCCAGCACCACCGACGACTCCGGCCAGCTCATGGCCACGGTCGCGTACGTGGCGCCCGAGCTGGTCACCGACGGGCACGCGGACGCGCGCACCGACGTCTACTCGGCCGGCATCGTGCTCTTCGAGATGCTCACCGGCCGGGTGCCGTACGACGGCGACGAGCCGGTCGAGGTGGCCTGGCAGCACGTCGACAACGACGTCCCGGCGCCGTCCAGCATCGTCAAGGGCCTGCCCACCGTGCTCGACGAGCTGGTCGCCCGGGCCACCCGCCGCGACCCCGGCGCCCGCCCCACCGACGCCGGCGCGATGCTCGCCGAGGTGCAGGTGGTCCGCGACGACCTGGGCGCGGCGAACGTGGAGACCGCGCTGCTGCGCCAGGTGCCCGCCCGCCCGCCGGCCGCCGACGCCACCGCGCTGGTGCCCGCCATCACCTCCGTCCTGCCCCCGGCGCGCGGCGACCGGCCCCCCTGGGCCCGCCTGCCCGAGCAGGGCACCGTCTCGCGCGGCGGCCAGCGCCGGGCCGGGCCACCGGCCGCGGCGGGCGGCCTGGCCGGCCTGATCGACCGGCTCCGCAACGACCGCCACCAGGCGCTGATCCTGGCCGCCGTGGTGCTGATGGTGTTCGTCGTCGTCGCCAGCACCTGGTGGGTCACGCTCGGCCGCTACACCGACACCCCGCAGCTGGTCAGCATGAGCCGGGCGCAGGCCGAGCAGGTCGCCGCCAAGGAGGGCTTCGAGCTGCGCATCGGCGACGGCGCGTTCAGCGAGAACGTGCCCAAGGACGTGGTGCTGAGCCAGGACCCGGCGGCCGCCGAACGGATCATCAAGGGCGGCGCCGTCACCCTCACGCTGTCGCTCGGCCCCGAGCGCTACCCGGTGCCCGACGTGGTCGGCATGGAGCTGGCCGCGGCCCGCGGCGAGCTGGAGGGCACCAAGCTCAAGGCCAAGGAAGGCACCGGCAAGTACAGCGACTCGATCCCGCAGGGCGTGGTCATCTCCACCGACCCCAAGGCGAACGCGCAGCTCAAGCCCGGCGCCACCGTCACGCTCGTGGTCAGCAAGGGGCGGGCGCCGATCACCGTGCCCGACCTCAAGGGCAAGAACATCAACGACGCCCGGGCGCAGGCCCAGCAGCTCGGCCTGACCGTGGTGGAGCAGTACAAGGACAACGACCAGCCCGCCGACCAGGTCATCGACCAGTCCCCGGCCCCGGGCACCGGCGCCGAGAAGGACGACGAGATCAAGCTGGTGGTCAGCAAGGGCCCGCCGCAGGTCTCCGTGCCGGACGTCAACAACCAGCCGTGCCAGCAGGCGAAGGCCACGCTGGAGGCCCAGGGGCTGCGGGCCCGCCTGGACTTCAACCCGAACGGGCTGGTCCGGGTGCAGAACCCGGCCGCGGGCTCCCCGGTGCCGCCGCAGACCGAGGTGGTGCTGACGTGCGCGTGAGCCGGCCGGTCGGCTCGCACACGAAGACCTCGGGTGGCCTGGCCAAGGCGGCACTGCCGTACGTGGACGCCGCGGGCTCCGAGGCGCTGCAGGTGTACGTGTCGAACTCGCGGGGCTGGGCGCTGCCGCCGGGCGACCCGAAGCAGGACACGCTGTTCCGGGACGGCTGCGGTGAACGCGGGCTGCCGGCGTACATCCACGCGTCGCTGCTGGTGAACCTGGGCTCCCCCACCGAGCAGACCGTGCAGCGGTCGGTGGAGACCCTGGAGCACGCGCTGCGCCGCGGCGCCGCGATCGGCGCGACGGCGGTGATCTACCACGCGGGCAGCTCGGTCGACCCGGCCCACGACGACAAGGCCCTGCATCAGGTGGGCGAGGCGCTGCTGCCGCTGCTGGACGTGGCGGCGGCGCGGGGCCTGCCGAAGGTGCTGGTGGAGCCGAGCGCGGGCGGCGGGCGCAGCCTGGCGTCGAAAGTGCAGGACCTGGGGCCGTACCTGGCGGCGGTGGAGCACCACCCGTGGCTGGGCGTGTGCTTCGACACCTGCCACGCCTGGGCCGCCGGGCACGACCTGGCGACGCCGGGCGGCATGACCGAGACCCTGGACGCCCTGGTGGCCACCGTCGGCCCGGGCCGGCTCCAGCTGATCCACGCCAACGACTCGAAGGACGAGTGCGGCTCGACCCGGGACCGGCACGAGACCATCGGCGCGGGGCGGATCGGCACCGCGGCGTTCGCGGAGCTGCTGGCCCACCCGGCGACCGCCGGCGTCCCGGTGATCGTGGAGACCCCGTCGGGCCACGAACACGAGGGCCACGCCGCGGACATCGCGCTGCTCAAGAGCCTCCGCCCGCAGCGGTGACCGAGCCCCGGCCCGGGATCACCACGGCACGGCGGTACGTCCCGGATCAGGTGCCGGCCGACCCCGGCAGGTAGTCCCCGCCTCCGGACGGGGGCGCGAGCAACCCGTCGACGACCGCGCGCAGCGGCCCGAGCAACTCGTCGGCGGTCGCGCCGGCCAGCGGCTGCAGACCGACCGCGGACCGCACCACGGCGATCCCGACCCCGAACGCGACCAGCAGCTGGGCCCGCAGCAGGCCGTCGTCGCCCGGCTCGGCCACGTCGAGCACCTGCCGGCTGAAGTCCGCCAGGGCCTGCCGGCGCAGGCTGTCCACCCGTTCGTCGCCGCTGACCCGCAGCAGCATCAGCACCGGGTGCTCGCCGTGCTCGGGCCGGCCGCCGGCCGACAGCTGGTGGCTCAGCGCCTCGGCCAGCGCGGCGCGGTCCCCGGGAAACTCCCCCGGCCCGCCGACGAACCGCGGCGTGCTCGCGAGGGCCGCCTTGAACAGGCCCTCCTTGGCGTCGAAGTACCGCTTGACGAGGGCCGGGTTGACCCCGGCGTCGGCGGCCACATCCCGCAGCGTGGTGCGGTCGTAGCCGAGGCGCTCGAAGCGGCTGCGCGCGGCGTCCAGCAGCGCCTGGCGGGTGGCTGCGGCATCCCGCTTGCGCGGCCCGGCGCCGGCTGAACTGGTCACCGCCCCAGCCTAACGTAAGTAACCACTCGTTGACATGACCGTCCGGGGCAAGTAATCATGTGTTGACTTGTCGCCGATCCGGAAGGGGCTGACCGTGGCCAAGCAAGCCCTGCTCGTCATGGATGTCCAGAACGCCGTCGTGGCCCGCTACCCCGATCCGGCGTACCTGCCGCGCCTGCGGGAGGCGATCAGCACGGCCCGGGCGGCGGGCGTCCCGGTGCTCTACGCGGTCGTCGGGTTCCGCCCCGGAGCCCCGGAGGTGAGCACCCGCAACAAGATGTTCGGCGGCCTGGCCCGCAACCCGGCAGCGGCAGCGGCGGGCGGCCCGCAGGCCATGGAGATCCACCCCGAGGTGGCACCCGAACCCGGCGACATCATCGTCACCAAGCGGCGGGTCAGCGCGTTCGCGGGCAGCGACCTGGAGCTGGTCCTGCGGGCCGGGGGCTTCGAGCACCTGGTGCTCACGGGCATCGCAACCAGCGGGGTGGTGCTCTCCACGCTGCGCCAGGCGGCCGACCTGGACTACGAACTCACCGTGCCGGCCGACGCCTGCCTCGACGCCGACCCCGAGGTGCACCGGGTGCTGACCGAGCAGGTCTTTCCCCAGCAGGCCACCGTCACCACCGTCGCCGCCTGGCAACCCGACGACTGACCACCGGTCAGGAGAGCAGCTCCCGCAGCACCCCGGCCGCCTCCTCGATGCCCTCGTCGTCCACGTCCAGGTGGGTCACCAGCCGCGCGGTGCGCGGCAGCATCGCCGCGATCAGCACCCCTCGCTCGGCCGCCGCCGCGGCCAGGGACGGGGCGTCCAGCGCCGACTTCGTCAGGTCCAGCGGCACCAGGTTCGTGCGCACCCGCGCCGCGTCGACGACCCCGCACGGCTCCAGCGCCTCGGCCAGCCGCCGGGCCCGCGCATGGTCCTCGGCCAGCCGGGCCACGTGCCGGTCCAATGCGTGCAGTCCGGCCGCCGCCAGGATGCCGACCTGGCGCATGCCGCCGCCCAGCCGCTTGCGCAGCAGCCGGGCCTGCGCGATGCGGGCCGCGCTGCCGACCACCAGCGAGCCGACCGGCGCGCCCAGGCCCTTCGACAGGCACACCGAGAGCGTGTCGAAGAGCCGGCCGTACTCCGCCAGCGGCACGGCGTCCGCGATGTGCGCGTGCCAGATCCGGGCGCCGTCGCAGTGCAGCGCGATCCCGGCGGCGTCCGCCACCGCGCGCAGCAACCGCAGGGTCGCCAGGCTGGTCACCCCGCCCCCGCCGAGGTTGTGGGTCTGCTCGACGGCGATCGCCCGGGTCGGCACCGACGGGTAGCCGGCCGGGCGGATCATCGCCTCGATCTGCGCCACGTCCAGGGCCGCGCCGGTCGACGGCCAGGTGCGGGTGGAGATGCCGCCGAGCGCGGCGGCGGCGCCCATCTCGTACGTGACCACGTGCGCGTCCGCGCCCGCCAGCAACTCGCCGCCCGGGGGCACGACCAGCTGCAGCGCGATCTGGTTGGCCATCGTGCCGGACGGGGCGAACAGCGCCGCCTCGTGCCCGAACAGCTCCGCCACCCGGCGCTCCAGCGCGATCACCGTCGGGTCGTCGCCGAAGACGTCGTCGCCCACCGCCGCCGTGGCCATCGCCTCGCGCATGGCCGCGGTCGGCCGCGTCACCGTGTCGGACCGCAGATCAACCACGCAGCATCTCCGCGACCAGGAAGGCCAGCTCCAGGCTCTGCTGGGTGTTGAGCCGCGGGTCGCAGGCCGTCTCGTAGCGGTCCGGCAGGTCGAGATCCTCGATGCCCTGCGCGCCGCCCAGGCACTCGGTGACGTCCTCGCCGGTCAGCTCGATGTGGATGCCGCCCGGGTGGGTCGCCAGCCCGCGGTGCACCTCGAAGTAGCCGAGCACCTCGTCGACCACCCGGTCGAAGTGCCGGGTCTTGTAGCCGTTCGACGACTCGTGGGTGTTGCCGTGCATCGGGTCGCACTGCCACACCACCTTGGCGCCGGTGGCGGTGACCTTCTCCACGATCGGCGGCAGCGCGTCGCGCACCTTGCCGTTGCCCATCCGGCTGATCAGCGTGAGCCGGCCCGGGATGTTCTCCGGGTTGAGCTTCTCGCACAGCTCGATCGCGGTCTCCGGGCTGGTGCCGGGGCCGAGCTTGACACCGATCGGGTTCGCGATGCGGCTGATGAAGTCGATGTGCGCGTGGTCGAGCTGCCGGGTGCGCTCACCGATCCACAGGAAGTGCCCGGACAGGCCGTACGCCTTGCCGTCGGAGACCCGGGTCAGCGCCCGGTCGTACTCCAGCGCCAGCGCCTCGTGCGAGCAGTACAGGCTGACCGTGCGCAGCGCCTCGTCCTCGGTCATGCCGCAGGCCCGGATGAAGTCCAGGGCGCGGTCGATCTCCCGGGCGATCGCCTCGTAGCGCTCGCCGGCCGGCGAGGCACGGACGAAGTCCTTGTTCCAGTCGTGCAGGCCGGCCAGGTCGGCCAGCCCGCCCGACAGGTACGCCCGCAGCATGTTCATCGCCGCGGCCGAGTTCGCGTACGCCCGGATCATGCGCTGCGGGTCGGCCACCCGCGCGGCCTCGTCGGCCTCCAGCGAGTTGATCAGGTCACCGCGGTACGCCGGCAGCCCCAGCGAGTCCGTCGCGGCGGACCGGGGCTTGGTGTACTGCCCGGCGACCCGGGCCACCTTGACCACCGGCATCGAGGCGCCGTACGTCAGCACGACCGCCATCTGCAGCAGCGTGCGCGCGTTGGCCAGCAGGTGGCTCTCGGTGTTGTCGGCGAAGGTCTCCGCGCAGTCGCCGCCCTGGAGCAGGAACGCGCGGCCCTCGCAGACCTCGGCGAGCCGGTGCCGGAGCTGGTCGACCTCGTACGGCGCCACGATCGACGGGACGGTGTCGAGCACCCGGCAGACCGAGGCGACCTCCGCCGGGTCGGCCCACGGCGGCATCTGCAGGCGCGGGAGGTCCCGCCACCGGTCCAGCCCCAGCGCCGAGTCCTCGGCGGAGTCGGTAGACGGGCGGGACGTCTGCAGGGCGGTGGTCCCGACCCCGGGATGACTGAGCTGATGCCACTCTCGGCGCATGTCAGAAGCCTATCCGCGCAACAAAAGAGGGGCGCCGGGAGGACCCCGGCGCCCCACTTCCTAGGACTGGATCAGTTGAGGCCGTTCTTGATGGCGGTGATCAGTTCGCCGTTGGCGGTGTCGCCGGAGAACTCCCAGAAGAACGCCCCGCCGAGACCCTGCTGCTTCGCGTAGGTCATCTTGCCGGCGATGGTGCTCGGGGTGTCGTAGCTCCACCAGTTGCTGCCGCACTTGGCGTACGAGGTGCCGCCGACGGTGCCGGTGGGCGGGCAGCTGTTCTTGAGGACCTTGTAGTCCTCGATGCCGGCCTCGTAGGTGCCCGGCGCCGCGCCGGTGGCCGAGCCGCCCGGTGCGGTCTGGGTGACGCCGGTCCAGCCGCGGCCGTAGAAGCCGATGCCGAGCAGCATCTTGTTCGACGGGACGCCCTTGCTCTTCAGCTTCTGGATCGCCGCGTCGGACCAGAAGCCCTGCTGCGGGATGCCGGCGTAGGAGGTCAGCGGCGAGTGCGGGGCGGTCGGGCCCTGCGCGGCGAACGCACCGAAGTAGTCGTAGGTCATCGGGAAGACGTAGTTGAGCTTCGCGATGCCCGACGCGTAGTCGGCCGCGTCCAGCTTGCCGCCGTTGGAGCCGTCGGCCGAGATCGCCGAGGTGACCAGGAAGCTCTGGCCGAACTTGTTCCGCAGCGCGCTGATGACGTTGTTGTACGAGGCCGGGCCGGACGCGTCGCAGCTCAGGCCACAGGCGTTCGGGTACTCCCAGTCGACGTCGATGCCGTCGAAGACGTCCGCCCAGCGGGAGTCCTTGACCAGGTTGTAGCAGGAGTTCGCGAATCCGGTCGGGTTCGCGGCGGCCTGGGTGAAGCCGCCGGACCAGGTCCAGCCGCCGAACGACCAGATCACCTTGATGTTCGGGTACAGCTTCTTGAGCTTGCGCAGCTGGTTGAACGAGCCGCGCAGCGCGCCGGTGTCCCAGGTGTCGGCGACGCCGTCGACGCTGTCCGCCGCGGTGTAGGCCTTGTCGTAGTCGGCGTACGCGTCACCGATCGAGCACTGGCCGCCGGTGGTGTTGCCGAAGGCGTACAGGATGTGGGTCAGCTTGGCCGCCGAGCCGCTGGTCACCAGGTTCTTGACGTGGTAGTTGCGGCCGTAGACGCCCCACTCGGCGAAGTAACCGACGACGGCCTTGCCGGCCGGGCCGGTGGTCGGCGGGGTGGTCGGCGGCGTCGTGGGCGGGGTGGTGGGCGGCGTGGTCGGGGGCGTGGTCGGCGGGGTGGTGGGCGGCGTGGTGCCACCGCAGGCGCCCTTGTCGGCCCAGACGCCCCACTCGCCGCTCGCGGTCGGGACCTCGTTGGTGGTCCACCACTTCGCGGTGTAGTTCTTCGACTGGTACGAGACCTGGTTGTCCTTGACGTACACCGCCGAGGAACTCCAGGCGGGGGCACAGGCGACGGCGGCGGATGCCTGGACCATGGGTACCGCAGCGGAGGCGACCGCCACGATGGCCCCGGCCCATAGGGCGCGGCGGAGGGATTTCTTCACTGCGTCTCCTCAAGAACAGTTAGGAAACTTTCCAAAGGGAAGTTGAAGAGACGGTAGTCACATCTATGAACATCAGTCAAGAAGGTCATCGCAGATTAAGCGCGACCTTAACTTTTCCGGAGTGAGCGCCACCGCGTGCACTCAATCGCGCACAGCGCGTAGTCTGCCGTCATGACCATCTTTGCCGTCGACATCCAGGCGCTCGCGGGCGGACCGGCCGATATGGATCGCTACCGCGACCATGTCGTCCTGGTGGTCAATGTGGCCTCCCGCTGCGGCCTCACCCCCCAGTACGCCGGCCTGCAGGCCCTCGCCGACACCTACGCCGACCGGGGCCTGGTGGTCCTGGGTGTCCCGTGCAACCAGTTCGGCGGGCAGGAACCCGGCAGCGCGGCGGCCATCGAGGACTTCTGCCGGGTGAACTACGGCGTGACGTTCCCGCTGACCGAGAAGGTGGAAGTGAACGGGCCCGGGCGCCACCCGCTCTACCGCGAGCTGGTCGGCGACGGCCCGGACATCCAGTGGAACTTCGAGAAGTTCGTGGTCGGCCCGGACGGCACGGTCGCCGGCCGCTTCGCCCCGCAGACCGACCCCCAGGACGGCGACCTCATCGCCACCATCGAGAAACTGCTCCCCCCGTTCCCCCCGTCCGACCACCCCGCCACCACCCCTGACCGGACTGAAGACGGTCCATTGAGCCGCCGATGAGCCTCCACGTGATCGGCGTCGACGCCTACGCCCTCGGCTGGGTGGGGGTGGAGCTGCGCGACGGCGCGTTCGGCCGGGCGATGCTCGCGTCCACCCTGTACGAGATCGTCGCGGGCAGCTCCGGCGCGGCCGTGATCGGCGTCGACATCCCGCTCGGCATGCTCCCGGACCGCTGGCGCGCCGCCGACACCCTCGCCGCCGACCAGCTCGGCCCGCGCCGCAGCAGCATCTTCCGGGTGCCGCCGCGCGCGGTCTGGCAGGAGGGCGACTTCGCCGCCGCCAACCGGCGCTGCCGCGAGCTCACCGGCGCCGGGCTCAGCCGCCAGTCCTGGGCGATCCGGCCCAAGCTGCTCGAGGCCAACGCCATCTGGGAACGGCACCCGGGGCTGCTCTTCGAGGCGCACCCCGAGGTGTCGTTCCGGCAGATGGCGGGCGAGCCGCTGGCGTACGCGAAGAAGACCTGGACCGGGCAGGCCCGCCGCCGGGAACTGCTGGCCCGGCACGGCATCAAGCTGCCCGACCAGCTCGGCCCGGCCGGTCAGGCCCCGCCCGACGACATCCTGGACGCGGCCGCGGTGGCCTGGAGCGCGCACCGGATGGCCACGGGCGCCGCGCTCAGCCACCCCAGCCCGCCGGAGGAGAACAACGGCACCCGCATCGCCATCTGGTACTAGTTCGCCTGCGCCGCGATCTCCCGCGCCCGGTCCCGGGCGGCCTCCAGGGCGGCCAGCATCGCCGCGCGGACCCCGTGCTTCTCCAGCTCGCGGATCGCCGAGATGGTCGTGCCGGCCGGCGACGTGACCGCCTCGCGCAGCTTCACCGGGTGCTCGCCGGAGTCGCGCAGCATGATGGACGAGCCGATCGCGGTCTGCACGATCAGGTCGTGCGCCACCTGCCGCGGCAGCCCCAGCAGGATGCCGGCGTCGATCATCGCCTCGACCAGCAGGTAGAAGTAGGCGGGGCCGGAACCGGACAACGCGGTCACCGCGTCCTGCTGGCTCTCGGGCACCCGCAGCGTCTTGCCGAGCGGCTGGAAGATCTCCTCGGTCAGCGCCAGGTGCTCGTCGGTCGCGTACGGGCCCGCGGAGATCACCGTCATCGCCTGGTCGACCAGCGCCGGGGTGTTGGTCATGACCCGCACCACCGGGATGCCACCGGGCAGCCGCTCGGTGAAGAAGCTCGTCGGCAGGCCCGCGCAGAGCGACACCACCAGCTTGCCGGGCGGCACCTTCATGCCGAACTCGTCCAGCAGCTTGCCGGCGTCCTGCGGCTTGACCGCCACCAGCAGCACGTCGGCCTGGGTGACGGCGGTCAGGTTCAGGGTGGGGCGGATGCCGTACCGCTCGGCCAGCTCGGCGGCCCGCTCCGGGCGCCGGGTGGTGGCGATGAGCTGATTGGCCGGCCAGCCGGCCCGCAGCAGGCCGGAGAGGACCAGCTCGCCGAGCTTGCCGGCGCCGATCACCGCGATCATGTGGTTGCCCATCGGGACCCTTCGGAACGGAAAAAGGGGGCGACCGACGGCCGCCCCCTTGATGAAGAACCGTCGGCTCAGCTGCCGAAGAAGACCTCGGCCTCGTCGTACCGCGAGATCGGCACGGTCTTGAGCTCACCGGTGCCGTCGGCGAGCGGGACGCGGACGATGTCGGTGCCACGCAACGCCATCATCTTACCGAAATCGCCCTCGTGGACGGCGTCGATCGCCTGCAGACCGAAGCGGGTCGCGAGGACCCGGTCGAACGCCGTGGGGGTGCCACCGCGCTGGATGTGACCGAGGACGACCGTGCGGGCCTCCTTGCCGGTCTTCTCCTCCAGCTGCTGGGCGAGCCACTGGCCGATGCCGCCGAGGCGGACGTGGCCGAACGCGTCGAGCTCCTGGTTGTGCGTCACCATCTGGCCCTCGAGCGGCTGCGCGCCCTCGGCGACCACGACGATGGGGGCGTACTCGACCTGGAAGCGCTTGGTCACGTAGGTGGCCACCTGCTCCACGTCGAAGTTGCGCTCCGGCAGCAGGATGACGTTGGCGCCACCGGCGAGGCCGGCGTGCAGCGCGATCCAGCCGGCGTGCCGGCCCATGACCTCGACCACCAGCGTGCGGTGGTGCGACTCGGCCGTGGTGTGCAGCCGGTCGATGGCCTCCATCGCGATGTTGACCGCGGTGTCGAAGCCGAAGGTGTAGTCCGTGGCGTTCAGGTCGTTGTCGATCGTCTTCGGCACGCCGACGACGTTCACGCCCAGGTCGTTGAGCTTGGTCGCGACGCCGAGGGTGTCCTCGCCGCCGATCGCGACGAGCGCGTCGACGCCCTGCTCGGCCAGGTTGGCCTTGATCCGCTCGACACCCCCTTCGATCTTGAAGGGGTTGGTGCGGGAAGAGCCCAGGATGGTGCCGCCGCGCGGCAGGATCCCCCGGACCTCGGCGATGCCGAGGGGCTTCGTGAGGCCCTCCAGGGGGCCCTTCCACCCGTCGCGGAATCCGACGAACTCGTGTCCGTAAGTGGCTACGCCCTTACGAACCACCGCCCGGATCACCGCGTTCAGACCGGGGCAGTCGCCGCCGCCGGTGAGCACGCCGATACGCATGATGCTCGTCCTCCCTGATCGGGTCGCGAGATGCCCGCCTTCACCAGGAGAACGGTCGTCCGGCTGCACTGCCGGGGTCCCGGGGCGGGCCGCAAGCGCACTGTAGTCGCCGCGCCCCACCCGAGCCAAAACGCCCCGCTACAACCGCACGGTTTCGTTCCCGCCCGCACCAGCACTCGGCGGTTTCAGCATGCACCTTGATCAACCTCAGGTCCGGCGTTTCCAGGCCCTCCGGGAACCAGGCCTTGAGCATGGGATTCCACAGCTCCTCGACCTTGGCCCGGTCGTGCCTGGTTGCATGGCACAGACCGTCGCTCCCGCCGAACGCGAGGTCCGTGCGGGGACAACCCCGCGTCGCTAAGGTGACGGAAAGCGACCGGGAGGCATCATGGCGAAGCACCCCTTCAGCGAACTCCCCCGATGGCAGCAGATCGGCACCCTGGTGCTGGCCCCCATCGAAGTGATCCTCACGGTGACCGCGGCGGTGGACCTGGCCCGCCGGCCGGCCGACCGGATCCGCGGCCCGAAGGCCCTGTGGTGGCTGGGCATCCTCGTCCAGCCGGTGGGCCCGATCGTCTACCTGAAGTGGGCCCGCCGCCGCTGACCGGCGAGCCGGATCAGCGGACCCACCGGTGATAGGCGTCCAGGTCGACGTTGCTGCCGCAGACGATGGTGGTGAGGTGCCGGCCGGCGAAGCGGTCACGGTCCTCCAGAACGGCCGCGACACCGAGCGCCGCCGAGGGCTCGACGACCAGGCCGGCCCGCTCCAGCAGCATCCGCATGCCCAGCACGATGGACTCCTCGCGAACCAGCACGGCGTCATCGACCACCGCGAGAAGATCGTCCAGGACGGCGGCGATCGGAACCCGGCCGGCGACGCGAACCTGGCCGCGTCGAGCGCCGGTGGCCGACAGACCGACACATCAGCACCGCATCGCGGTCAGCGCGACGGTTACGCGACTGACGAATCCCCCGTCTCTCGGCGAGACAGACATCGCCCGAGGCAAATCGGCGGACCTTGCAGCACTTACGGCTCGCTCCACACCCCTCGACTTTCACCATTCCTGGATCACGGCCCGCCGCGCCTCGGCTGGTTGCCGTTTTCATCCGGCATGAGGGATATGACCTCTGGAGGTGTGTGGCGTTGGCGAGGGCGGAGAGCGTCATATCAGGAGGAAAGGGGCGTGAGTTGTGGACCTTGTAGCGGTGTGGTTCGGCTGGATCGTTTTAGCTCACCAAGATCTGCAGGAAGGCTGCCGCTGAGGCCGCGACGGCACTGCACGGCGAAAGTCGAGCGAACCCCACCGCTACAAGATCCAAACCGAAACGCAGCGACGGCCCGGCAGGCGAGGCACAGCCAACACGACCACCCGGATCGGTCGATGGCCGGCCGGCACGGCGAGCAGTCGAGGCACCGCAGGCCAGGCACAACGGGCAGCCGCGGCGTGGTGGGCCTTGTCGCCCCGCGGCCCGCTCGGCGCACCCCAGTGCTCCAAGATCGGCGAGGGTGACCAGCCCCACCATGCACCCAACCGGCGGCAGACCGGAGAAACCATGCACCCAACCGGCGGCTGAGCGGAGAAACCATGCAACCAGCCTGCGTTCGGCGGGAGCGACGGTCTGTGCCATGCAACCAGGCACGACATCCGGAATTTGATCTGGAGGTTCAGCCGCCCATGGCTCGCCAGCGGGCGAGGTTGTGCTTCGCGTCGACCAGGGCGTCGTGGCGGCCCTCGGCGGTCGGCAGGGCCGGCCGGCCGAGGTCGTCCCAGCGCTGGCGGAGGTCCTTGGTGAAGCGGGGGATCTCGCGCGGCAGCGCCGGCATCGCGCCCCACAGCTGGGCCAGCGCCACGTGGTCGTAGGCCGCGTACCAGGCCCACAGCTCGATGGTCTCGTCGCGGCCCTGGATCGGCTCGCGCATGAACGCGTGCAGGTCGTCGCGGATGCGCTCGCGGGAGCGCCACGCCGGGTCGGCCGGGGACGGCAGCTTGTCGAGCACGTTGCGGCGCACCCAGGGCACCGCCCGGGTGTCGTCGAACTCGGTCGAGACCGCGTAGAACTCGCGGCCGAACTCGTCCACCATGCCGATCGAGACGAGGTCGACGGTGCGGCCGTCCTCGATGAATTCGCAGTCGTAGAAATACCGGTAGGCCATCGCGGACATCCTTGCCTATGCCGCGCCGGACGTCTCCGCCAGGGCCTCCCTCGCCCGTTCCAGCGCCTCCCGGGTGCCGTCCCGCTCGCCGCGGACCAGTTTCCGCGCCGACCAGTCGGCCTGCACCGCCCAGCGGAAGCGGAGCAGGACCGGCAGCGCCGCGTGCAGCTCGCCCCGGTCCACCGGGCCGGCCGCCAGGTAGCCGTCCACCAGTTCGGCCGCGGTGTCCGGGCCGCCCGCGTAGACCACCGCCGCCGCCACGTCGTAGAGCAGCGGGCCGGTGCCGCTGGCGCCGCAGTCCAGCAGGCCCGCCCGGCCGGTCGCCGGGTCGACCAGGAAGATCTCCGGGGCCGGGTCGCCGTGCAGCACCCCGTAGGTCAGCCGGTCGGTGACGGTCAGCCGGGTCATCGCGGTCACCGCCTCGGTGACCGCCGGGCGCAGCCAGGGCTGGATCGCCAGATGGGGCGCCTCCGGGTCGAGCAGGTTCCAGCGGCGCAGCCCCCCGTGGTGGAAGCCCTGCAGCCGGCGGTGCACCGCGCCCAGGCGGTCGCCCCAGAACTGCTGGTCGATCGGGTCGCGGCCGTCGAGGGTACGGCCCGGCGCCCGGCGCAGCACCGCCATCGCGCCCACCGGGGTCTCCGCGGTCAGCCCGCCGGCCAGGGTCCGTACGGGCTCACCTGCCTCGATCCCGGTGCCGCGCAGGTGCTCGGCCGCGGCCAGGCCCGCCTCCACGGGCAGCCGGCAGGCGTGGTCGGCCAGGCGGGCCACGAAGCGCTCGCCGCCCGCGGTCACGTCCCAGCCGTGCGACAGCAGGCCCCCCGGCAGCGCCGAGATCTCGGCGGGCACGAGGTGCCACTGGTCGCGCAACGTCGATCGAAGAATGTCGTCATCCGGCACGGCGGCGATTATCCCGGTACGGACCGTAATCAAGACGGACACCGTGGGCGATAGTCACACGCGGCGATTAGAGGGTGTACAGATAGCGACGCGCGCGGGATGATCGGAAGTGTCTGCTGGATGTATCAAATGGCGTCGGCGGTGCTCTTCATGCTAAGAGTGATCGTTCGCGTCGTGGGGCCGGCGCCGGACAACTGTGTCCACGGGGGTCCCGATCGGGGAGGGACTGGCCGTGGATCATCGACTGGCGGAGCAGGGTGACGCGCTCACCGGCGTGGAGATGTTCGCCGGGCTGGAGCCCGACGTACGCCAGCGGGTGCTCGCGGCGGCGGTGCCGCGCACCTATCGCAAGGGTCAGATCCTCTTCGTCGAGCACGACCCCGGCGACTCCCTGATCATCCTGCGCCGCGGCGCGATCGCCGTGTTCCGCACCGCGCCGACCGGCGAGCGCGCCGTGCTGACCGTGGTGCGCCCGCCCGACGTGCTCGGCGAGGTCTCGCTGCTGGACGCGCTGACCCGCTCGGCGTCGGCCGAGGCGATCGAGGACAGCCAGGCGCTCGCCCTGTCCCGGGTCGCGTTCATCGACCTGGTGCACTCCAACCCGCGCATCCTGGACGCGGTGATGCGCTCGGTGGGCGCGCTGATCCGCCGGCTCACCGAGCAGAACGCCGACCACGTCTTCCTGGACCTGCCCGGCCGGGTGGCCAAGACCCTGGTCCGGCTGGCCGGCGAGAGCCAGGCCCCGATGATCACCATCGAGCTGAACCAGAGCCAGCTGGCCGAGATGGCCGGCGGCTCCCGGCAGAGCGTGAACCAGGCGATCGGCTCCTTCGCCAGCCGCGGCTGGCTGCGCACCGAGGGCCGCCGCATCGTCGTCACGGACGTGTCGGCCCTGCGCCGCAGAGCCGGCATGGCCGACAGATAACTCCGCCGCAGCCCCAGCCCGGCGGCCGATCCCCCGGCCTGGACCGGCACGGACCTCAGAAGCTGAGGCACTCCAGCCCCGGGCTGCGGTTGGTCACCCCGGCACGCGTACCGGAAAGATTCGCCTCAAACCCGATCAGCTCTCGGCGACCACGGGCGCGGTCCGGGTCGGGCTGGGGGCGACGATCGCGGTTTTGAGGCTGGCCGCGTAGACGTCGACGTACGGGCGGCCGGTCAGCGTCATCAGCTCGTACATGATCTCGTCGGTGACCGCGCGCTCGACGAAGCGGTCGCCGGCCCGGTCCGCGTACCGGGAGAAGTCGAGCGGGGCCCCGAAGCGGATCCGGACCCGCTTGATCGTGGGGATCAGCCTGCCGGTCGGCTGGATCTCGTCGGTGTTGAGCAGCGCGACCGGCACCACCGGCGCTCCGCTCTCCAGGGCCAGCCGGGCCACCCCGGTCTTGCCGCGGTAGAGCCGGCCGTCCGGCGAGCGGGTGCCCTCCGGGTAGATGCCCGCGATGCCGCCCTCGCGCAGCACCCGCAGCTGGGTGTCCAGGGCCGCCCGGGCCGCCTTGCCACCCGAACGGTCCACCGGGATCGTCCCCGTGCTGACGAAGAACTGTCGCATGAGCCAGCCTTTGATGCCCTTACCGGTGAAGTACTCCGCTTTGGCGACGAACGTCACTCTGCGTTTGACCAGCAGCGGTGTGAAGATCGAGTCGGAGAAGGAGAGGTGGTTGCAGGCCAGGATCACCGGTCCGCTCCGGGGCACGTTGTCCAGGCCCTCCACATCGGGGCGGAAGAGGCATTTCAGGACGGGTCCCAGCACAACGTACTTGAGCAGCCAGTAGAACACCGGTGTCCTTTCCCGCGCGCCACGGTCTTGTGGCAACCGAAAGCGTACGAAGCAGGAGCGGCACGCCACAACGCACTCCCGGAACCGGCATGTCACGTGTCACCATTCAAGGCACCGCCGTACCGGGCGGCACAGCGCGCTACGGCGCGAAGCGAGGAGTGAGCAGGGTGTCAGCGGGTGGCGCCCGCCGCGGGCGGCGGGACAACGGACTCGACGCGGCCGACTACGCGGCCGCGGGCGACGTGGATCCGCGCGTCGGTGAACACCTGCTGGACGTGCTGGCCGCCGGCGGCATCGCCGCATACCTGCAGCCCTCCGCCGACCTCAACCCGATCCTGCGCGCCACCACCTTCCCGGCCCGGCCCACCGACCGGCTCTACGTCGACCGCACCCATCTGGACACCGCCCGCGAGCACCTCGACAAGCTGACCGGCGGCCTGGGCCCGACACCGGCCGTGGCCAAGCCGGAGGTCCGCACCGACCAGAGCTCCGTGGACGCCGAGTGGGCCAAGATCGTCGCCGGCTTCCACACCCCGACCGACCCGACCGCCCCGCCGTGGCCGGCCTCCGAGGGCGTGGATCCGACCCGCGCGCCCGACCCGCCGCCCAACGACCCGCCGGAGCAGCCGCGCCGGCCGGACGGCAAGCTGCCCTCGGCCGCCGACTTCTCCGGCGTCTCGCTCAACCGCCGCCGCACCGACGAGCCGTCGCTGCTCGACGGGCTGGACACGTTCGGCACCGGCACCGACGACGGCGGCGGCGAGGAGGACGAGCGCTACACCCCGCCGCCCCCGCCGCCGCTGCCGCACATCTCCAAGTACGCGGTCGCCGGCGTGCTCGGCGTGGTCCTCGGCTTCGTGCTGTTCCTGTTCCCGTGGCTGCTGCCGATCGAGCGCAACTTCGTGACCCTGATCGGCTTCACGGCGATCGTGGGCGGCGCGGTGACGCTGGTCTGGCGGCTGCGCTCGGGTGACGACGACGATGACTTCGACGACGGCGCGGTCGTCTGAGGCGACATAGATCACCGGCGTTGTTTCGCTGGGTAGCCATCGCGTAACCTTTCGTGGATGCGCCAGAGCTCGCTCGTGGTCGTCGCCAACCGCCTCCCGCTTGATGACAGTGCCGCCCCGGACGGGGCGTGCGAGTGGCGGCGCAGCCCCGGCGGCCTGGCCAGCGCGTTGCACGCGATCCTGGAGCAGACCCCGGCGACCTGGGTCGGCTGGAACGGCGGCGTCGACAGCGCCCCCTCGGTGCCCGACATCGGCAGGCTGCGGATCCGCCCGGTCGCGCTGTCCGAGATGGATCTCCGCGGCTACTACGAGGGCTTCGCCAACTCCACCCTCTGGCCGCTCTACCACGACGCCGTCGAGCAGCCCGTCTTCCATCGCGGCTGGTGGGAGACCTACCAGGACGTCAACCGGCGGTTCGCCGAGGCGGTCGCCGAGGTGGCCGAGCCCGGCGCGGCGATCTGGGTCCAGGACTACCACCTCCAGCTCGTCCCGCAGCTGCTGCGCGAGCTGCGCCCGGACGTCCTGATCGGCTTCTTCCTGCACGTGCCGTTCCCGCCGCCGGAGCTGTTCATGCAGCTCCCCCGCCGGGTCGAGCTGCTGCGCGGGATGCTCGGCGCGGACCTGGTCGGCTTCCAGCGCCCGCAGGCCGCGCACAACGTCGCGCAGCTGGCCACCAAGCTGCTCGGCGCCGGCTGCGTCGACGACCAGATCACCCTGGACGGCCGGGCGGTGCGCACCGGCGCGTTCCCGGTCTCGATCGACGTGACCGAGATGCAGGCGCTGTCCGCCCGCCCGGACGTGGTCGAGCGCGCCCGGCAGCTGCGCGCCGACCTGGGGCAGCCGCGCCGGGTGCTGCTCAGCGTCGACCGGCTGGACTACACCAAGGGCATCGAGCACCGGCTGACGGCGTACAGCGAGTTGCTGCGGGACGCCCGGGTGCGGGTCCGGGAGACCGTGATGGTGCAGGTGGCGGTGCCGAGCCGGGAACGGGTGGACAGCTACCGGGAGCTGCGTGACCGGATCGAGGGTGAGGTCGGCCGGATCAACGGCGAGTACGGCCGGGTCGGCGAGCCGGCCATCCACTACCTGAACCAGCCGTTCGGCCGCGCCGACCTGGCCGCGCTCTACCAGACCGCCGACGTCATGGTGGTGACGCCGCTGCGCGACGGCATGAACCTGGTCGCCAAGGAGTACGTGGCCGCCCGCTCGGCCGGCACCGGCGCGCTGGTGCTCAGCGAGTTCGCCGGGGCGGCCGCCGAGTTCTCCGACGCGTTCCTGGTCAACCCGCACGACGTGGACGGGCTGAAGGCGACCCTGCTGGACGCGATGAACGCCGACCCGGCCGACCTGAGACGCCGGATGCGAGGCATGCGCGAGCACCTGGCCCGCTACGACATCCTGGCCTGGGCCCGCGCCTACCTGACGGCGCTGGACCACTCCGGCCGGCTGACCGTCGGGCTGCACCGCTGATCCGCACTGGCGCCTGACGAACATGTTCGCTACGATCGCGTTATGAGTCAGCGTCGGGTACCCGTGAGCCGCCGTGACCGGCCGGCCAAGGCCCCGCTGAGCAGGGCGGGTCTGGTGGCGGTCGCGCTGCGGATCATGCGGGAGGAGGGCCTGGAACGGGTCACCATGCGCCGGCTGGCGACCGAGCTGGACACCGGCCCGGCCTCGCTGTACGTGTACGTCCGCAACACCGCCGAGCTGCACGGCGCCCTGCTCGACGAGCTGCTGGCCGACCTGGGCCACCACCCCGGCGCACCCGCCGCCGGCGCCTGGCGTGACGAGCTGATCGGGCTGCTGACGGCGTACACGGAAATGCTCTTCGGTTATCCCAGCCTGGCGCGGTCGGTGCTGACGCTGCGGCCCAGCGGGCCGCGCTACCTGGGTCTGATCAACACCATCCTCGGCCTGCTGCTGGCCGGCGGCGTGCCCGCCCGGCAGGCCGCCTGGGGCGCCGACGTCCTGCTCCAGCACGCGACCGCGACGGCCGCCGAGCACGGCAGCCGGGACGAGGACGCGGCGGCCGCGGGCGAGGAGGAGGAACTGCTGGCCGTGGTCCGCGAGGCCGATCCGGCCACCTACCCGCACATCAACCAGGTCCGCGACGAGCTCTTCTCCGGCACCGGCGAGCAGCGCGCGCACTGGGCGCTGACCGCCGTCATCGAAGGAATACGCCGCACCGCACCCGGGTCCTGACCCATGCCCATCAAAAACGCGTTCGTCACGAACATGTTCTAAGGAGTCACCATGACCACACCCGTCATCACCATCGTCGGCGCCGGACTGGGCGGGCTTGCCCTCGCCCGGGTGCTGCACGTGCACGGCATCCCCGCGGCCGTCTACGAGCTGGACGAGTCGCCGGCCGCCCGCACCCAGGGCGGCATGCTGGACATCCACCGGACCAACGGCCAGGTCGCCCTGCGCGCCGCCGGCCTGATCGAGGAGTTCCGGCGGATCGTGCACCCGGGCGGCGAGGCCACCCGCATCCTGGACCGGCACAACACCCTGCGGTGGGAGGAAGCCGACGACGGCGACGGTGACCGGCCGGAGGTCGACCGCGGCCAGCTGCGGCAGCTGCTGCTGGACTCGCTGCCGGCCGGCACGATCCACTGGGGACGCAAGGTCACCGGCGTGCGCCCGCTCGGCGCCGGCCGGCACGAGCTGCGCTTCGCCGACGGCGCCACGGTGGTCAGCGACGTGCTGGTCGGCGCGGACGGCGCCTGGTCCCGGATCCGGCCGCTGCTGTCCGACGCCCGGCCGGACTACAGCGGGATCTCGTTCGTCGAGGTCGACCTGCTCGACGCCGACGCCCGGCACCCCGGCCCGGCCGCGGTGGTCGGCGCCGGCATGCTGTTCGCGCTGGGCCCGGGCCGCGGCTTCCTCGCGCACCGGGAGACCGACGGCAGCCTGCACGTGTACGCGGCCCTCCGCACGCCGGAGGAGTGGATCTCCACGGTCGACTTCACCGACCCCGCGCGGGCCAAGGCCGTGCTGGTGGACCAGTTCGCCGGGTGGGCGCCCGAACTCCTGGCCCTGCTCACCGAGGCGGACGGCGCGCTGCTGCCCCGCACGATCAACGCCCTGCCGGTCGAGCACCGCTGGGCGCGCGTACCCGGGGTGACGCTGCTCGGCGACGCCGCGCACCTGATGTCCCCGTTCGCCGGCGAGGGCGCCAACCTGGCCATGCTCGACGGCGCCGAGCTCGGTCAGGCGCTCGCCGCGCACCCCGGCGACGTCGAGGGCGCGCTGGCCGCGTACGAGCAGGCGTTGTTCCCGCGCAGCGCGGAGGCCGCCTCGGAAGCGGCCCGCAACCTGGCGCTGTGCTTCGACGACACCGCCCCGCAGAGCCTGCTCGACCAGTTCGCCGCGTACGCGCAGGCCGGCTGATCAGGCGGCCAGTTCCTTGCTGAGCCAGTCCAGGATCGCGTCGATCGGCTCGCGCCAGCTGGTGTCGAGCATCAGGTCGTGGGCCATCCCGGGGAACAGCAGCGGCGCGCCGCCGAAGCTTCCGGCCGTCCGGTCCAGCGCGGCCCGCGGCACCACCCGGTCGTCCGGGCTGCCCACCACCAGCACCGGCGGCGCACCGACCGGCGCGGCCGGCGGGGACGCGAACAGCACCTGCCGGTAGACGGCCGCCGGGGTGCGCACCAGCCTGGCCCGGTACTCCTCCGCCTCCGGCAGCCCGGCGCTGAACAGCTGCCTGCGGCTCAACCGGGGCGCCGCGCCGACCAGGGCCGGCACCGTGCCGAACGGGTTGGCCCGCAGCGCCGCGCCCAGCGCCGACCAGCCCGCCGGCACCGGCGCGGCCAGCACCGCGGCCCGGGCGGGGTACCGGGCCAGGGCGTGCGTCACCACGAGCGCGCCCGCGCCGTGGCCCACCAGCACGGCCTGCCGCGGCAGGCTCGCCGCCACCTGGACCACGTCGTGCACGTACGCCCGCAGCGACCCCTCCGCCCGCGGGCTCACCGCGTGCGCCGCGAAACCCCGCGACGCGGTGTGCCCCAGCCAGTGCTCGGCGAACGCCCACGCCCCGTGCCCCAGCCCCGGCACGAACAGCACCGGCGGGTGGTCCGCGGCGGCCTCCGGCAGCACGCTGAGCACTTCCCGGGCGACCGGCGGCACCGGCGAGGTCCAGTCCACGAACCGCAACACCTGCGACCTCATGCTGTGCCCACCTTTCGCATGCCCTCCCGGCCCTGCCTCCGTGGCATCCGTGGCCTCCGTGGCCTCCGTCCGGTGCAGTCGGTCATGCGGACTCCATCTGCTTCAGCAGGTCTTCCAGCGTGCGCAGGTAGTTCGTGTGGCTGACCTCGAACCAGTGCCGCGAGGACGGCACCACGCGCAGCCGGGTCCACGACCGCAGCGGGCGCGCCGACTCCTTCTGCTGGACGGCTGCCGCGCGTACCGGATCGGTCACCCGCAGGCGCAGCCAGCGGGCCACCGCGACGCTCTGCCAGTGGGCCAGCGGGAAGAGCCCGGCGTCCGGCTGGAGCAGACCGATCACGGCGAGCGTCGGATGGTTCCGGGCGAACGCGTGCAGGTGCAGGTCGGGCTTGCCGTCGGCGTCGAGGTCGAGCAGCTCGGGGGCGAGGAACTCGAACCGGGGCAGGTAGCCGGTCGCGGTGATGACCAGG
This sequence comes from Actinoplanes sp. NPDC049599, assembly GCF_044465625.1. Classification (NCBI taxonomy): domain Bacteria; kingdom Bacillati; phylum Actinomycetota; class Actinomycetes; order Micromonosporales; family Micromonosporaceae; genus Actinoplanes; species Actinoplanes sp. NPDC049599. The sequence continues at coordinate 60,838 of NZ_JBITLX010000026.1, read as the reverse complement.
TCCGGCTCGACGCGGCGGCCGTCGGCCAGCTCCACGGTCGAGCCCTCCAGCCGGGTCACGTCCGGCACCGGGGTGATCCGGCCGTGGCCCAGGTAGTAGACGAGCTGGCTGTTGACCACCGGGTGGCTCTCGTACGGGCGGTGGTCGGGGGCGGGCAGGCCGAACCGGGTGAGGTCGCCGACGGTGAGCCGCAGCGTGCGCCGGAAGATCCACTGACGCAGCCGCAGCGGCAGGCGCAGCTGGAGCATCTTGTCGTTGACCTGGTCGGCGGGGCGGCCGAAGACGTACTTGGGGGCGTACCAGTAGCCGCGCCGGGTCGAGTGCCAGACCGCGCTCGCCTGCTGGGCGGCCTCCACCGCGATGTCACACCCGGTGTTGCCGCCGCCGACGACCAGCACCTTGCGCCCCCGCAGCTGCGCCGGATCCTTGTACGCCGACGAGTGGATCACCTGCCCCCGGTACGCCGAGGTGTCCACCGGCAGCGGCTTCGGCGACCAGTTGTGCCCGTTGGCGACGACCACGGCCGCGTACCGCTGGATCCGCTCGGCGCCGCCGCCGGTGCTGCGGGTGGTGACGTCCCAGCGCCCGTCGCCGACCGGCGTGACCGCGACGACCTCGGTGCCGAACCAGATGCTGTCGCCGAGGCCGAAGTGCTCGGCGTAGCGCTCCAGGTAGCTCAGCAGCTTGCTGTGGTGCGGGTAGTCCGGCCAGTCGTCGGGCATCGGGAAGTCGGGGAACTCGGTGAGCGGGCGCGACGAGATCAGGTGGGTGGAGGCGTACACCGGGCTGCGGTCGTGCCGCCAGTTCCAGGCGCCGCCGACCGAGGTCTCGCGCTCGTAGCAGTCGACGGCGAAGCCCTGCTCGCGCAGGTTCTTGATCGCTGCCAGGCCGCTGCCGCCGGCGCCGATCACACAGACCGCGTCGTGCCGGTCGGCGATGTCAGGGGTGTCGGGCACCCGGAGATGATCGCAGAAGCGAGACTTACTCGGAAGGTAGGGACAGCTCCGCGAGAACGGGCAGGTGGTCGCTGGCCCGCCGGGCCTGATCGGTCTCCACCACCTCGTACCGCTCGACCCCGATGTCGGGCGAGACGAAGATCCCGTCGAGGCGCAGCCGGGGCAGCGTGGCCGGGAACGTCAGCGGCGAGGAGGCGCCGGCCGCGTCGCTCAGGCCGTCGGCCACCGTCCGCCAGGCGCCCCCGCCCGGCCCCTCGTTCAGATCGCCGGCCGCGATCAACGGGCCCTCGACCGCGGACAGGGCTTCCTTCCAGCGGGCGGCCTGGTCGGGGCGCTCCTGGGCGTCGGTGGCCAGGTGTGAGCCGGAGACGGTGAACCGTGCGCCGCGCACCGTGCAGCGCGCGAAGGCGGCGCCGCGCAGGTGCCGGCCGGGCGTCAGCGGATAGCGCAGGCACCACTGGTCGTGCACCCGGACCCGGAGGCTGACCAGCAGCAGGTTGCCCAGCGAGGGCAGCCCACCGGCGGCCACCACCATGCCGAAGTCGTCGGCGAGGGCCGCGCACTTGGTCCGCCAGCGGAACCGGCGCGGCGCCTCCTGCACGACCACGACATCGGGGGCGAGGTCGCGGACGAGCCCGGTCAGGGCCGCCCGATCGTCGCGCAGGCCGTGCACGTTGTAGCTCAACACCCGCAGCGGGACCCCGGACACTCGTACTCCTCGTCGCTGGTCAGATACGTCGGGCGAGATCGGCGGCGCCGAGCACACCCGCCGTGTTACCGGTCTCGGCTGCCCTGATCTCCGCGACCGGAAACCGGCCACGTTGTGCCAGCTGATCCCGGTACGTCCGTTCGGTGGGTCCCATCAGCAGCTCCCCGGCGTCGATCACGCCGCCGCCGACCACGAACACCTGCGGGTCGAAGGTCTGCGCCAGGTCGGCCATCGCAACCCCGAGCCAATAGCCGATCTGCGCGAACGCGTCCCGCGCCACCCCGTCCCCGCCCTGCGCGGCCGCGGTGATCATCCGTCCGCTGATCTCGGCGGCGTCGCCACCGGCGAGCTCCAGCAGCAGCGTCGCCCGGTCGGGCTCCTGCCGCGCGCCGGCCTGGGCGAACCGGACCAGGGCGTTGCCGCTGGCGTACTGCTCCAGGCAGCCGAGCCGCCCGCACCCGCACGGATGCCCGTCGTTGACGGACTGGATGTGCCCGAGCTCCCCGGCGATGCCGTTGGCACCCCGCCACAACCCGCCGTTGAGCACGACGCCCCCACCGATCCCGGTCCCCACGGTGATCATCACCATCGAGTCGTCGGCGAGCCGCGCGGCGCCGTACCGGAACTCGGCCCAGGCGGCGACGTTGGCGTCGTTCTCCAGCACGGTGGGCAGCCCGACGGCCTTGGCGACGTAGTCCCGCACCGGCTCGTCCCGCCAGGCGAGGTTGGGCGCGAAGAGCACCGTGGCCCCGGCGGCGTCGATCCAGGCGGCGGCACCGATCCCGACAGCCTTGGCCTCGGGATAGGCGGCGGCAAGCTCGGCGGCGACCGCCACGATGGTGTCCCGGGTGCCGGCCGGATCGTCGGCCGGCGTCTCCCGCCGGGTCTGCGCCAGCACCACGCCCCGATCGTCCACCACCCCACCGGCCACCTTCGTGCCGCCGACGTCGACTCCGATGGTCAGCGTCACGCTGCCCGTCCCCTCTGTTGTGTCACACCGCGTCGCCGGCCCGGGCGTCGTCGCCCAGCCCGGCACCACGGTCCTCGGCCACCGGAGCGGCCGGCGCAGTGCCCGGAACATCATGATCCACGCTGGGCGTATCCGCCACGCCGGTATAACCGGCCGTGTCGTCATTTGCGGCGGTTGCCGCCGCCCAGACATCGGTGGCCCCGGTCACGCGACCGGCCGATCCCGCTCGGCGGCCGGTCCCGGCAGTGCCTTTTCCGGTACGCGCGACGACTTCCCCAACCGCAGCGACGAAGTCCCGGAGCGGCTCCGGGGTGGCGCTTCCGGCACCGTCAGCGGCGGGCTGGGCCTTCCCGGCGGGGGCGGGGTGTGCGGTGCTCCCGCGGGGTGCGGCCGCTTTCCGGGACGGCGCGGGGCGCGCAGGCGCGCGGGTGGCCGCGGCCCAGGGATCACCGTACGGCCGGGTGCCGGCCGACACGTCGGGGTCGGTCCGCTCCGGCTCCGGCGCCGGGGCATCGGCGGGCTCGGAGACCGAGCCGCCGGGTGTCACGACCCAGGCGCCGGATTCGGGTGCCGCGGGTCCGGGCTCGTCCGTTGCCGCGGTCCCGGGCTCCGTCCCGGGCTGCGTTGCCGTCCCGGGCTGCGTTGCCGTCCCGGGCTGCGTTGCCGCCCCGGGCTGCGTTGCCGCCCCGGGCTGCGTTGCCGTCCCGGGCTGCGTTGCCGCCCCGGGCTGCGTTGCCGCCCCGGGCTGCGTTGCCGCCCCGGGCTGCGTTGCCGCCCCGGGCTGCGTTGCCGCCCCGGGTGCGCGGGTGGCCGCGGTCCATGGGTCGTCGCCCTCGCGGACCTCGCGATCCGGCGGGGTGTGGTCGGCCGGCTGGGTGGTGCGGGTCGCGGCGGACCAGGCCTGGTCCGGCGTGGTCGTCGGACGGGCCGGCGGCTTATGGCGGCCGGCGGTGCCCGTCGTGCCGGTCACCACCGAGAACGCCCGGAGCAGGCTCGCCACCCCGCTGGCGAAGTCGCCGGCGCCCGCCGCCAGGCGCTCCGCCTGCTCGGGACTCGGGTCCCGGAGGCTGGCGATCGCCCGGCAGATCGGACAGACACAGCACTCCGCGGTGCCCGTGGACCAGCCGTTACGCCGCCCGACGTCCTGCCACAACTGCTGGGCGGCGGTCTGCCAGAGCCCACCGAGCCCACCGCCGCCCGAGTCCCGCCCGTGCGGATCACCGCCCCGCCGATCATCACCCTGCGGCTCGGCGGCCTGCGGCTCGGCGGCCTGCCGGTCCGTAGCCTGCCGGTCCGTAGCCTGCCGGTCCGTAGCCTGCCGGTCCGTGGCCTGCCGGTCCGTGGCCTGCCGGTCCGTGGCCTGCCGATCCGGTTCGGTGTGCTGGTCCGGTTCGGTGTGCTGGTGCTCGGCGGTGGGTGCCGGGCCGGCGGGATTGCCGCCCAGGAACTGGCCGACCAGGCCGGTGAGCATCTCACCCAGCCCGGACGAACCGGCGGCGGAGTCGGGGTCGCGGTCGGGGTCCTTCGGCGGGCCGCCCAGCCCGGCCTGGGACGCCATCGCGAGCACCGTGGCGACCAGTCGTTCGGCCTCCTCGCGTGCCGTACCTGTGGGCTCTGCCATGTCCTGCTCCCTGCTTGCGCGGCCGTCTTGTGCGGCGCGGCCGGCCGTCCTGCCCGCTATGCCTTGGCGAGGCTCTCGACGCGGCGCTTGAGCTCCTTCAACGCCGTATCCATGATCATCTTCTCGGCCTTGCGGCGGAACATGCCGAGCATCCCGATGGAGAGCTCCACCTCCAGCATGTACGTCACCGTTGTCGTTCCGTCACCGTTGTCGGCCAGGTCATAGGAACCGTTGAGGGTGCGCTGCATCTTCGACGGCGCGACCAGGTGCCACTCGATCCGCGACAGGTCTTCCGCGTAGGCGTAGTCCAGCGTGTAGTCGTCCGCGAGCGGCCCCGCGTCGATGACGAACCGGACCTGGGCGGCGTAACCGTCCTCGTACTCCTCGAGCACTTCGACCTGTTTGAACGCGTCCGCCCATTCCGGGTAGCGCGGAAAGTCGCAGATCACCGCGGCCACCTGAGCGAGGGGCGCATGGACCTGGATCGACTGCGTCGAGGTGTCCGCCATGGCTGGCAGGCTACCCGGTACGAGCACAGATCCGGACCACCGGGGACCGCCCGGCGGCGGGTCGGGTCCACCCGGCTCCACCCGCCAGCCAAATGTGGACACAAACCCCACCCGATCGCACCCCACCCCACACGATCCCCCGCCACCACCAGGCCGGCCCGCGCGGCCACGGCGAGCCGCCGGGCACCGAGCCCGAGCTCGCTCGCGGCGCGGACGGCAGCCCGCGGTTCGATGGATCTCGGTGGTCTTCGGCCCCTCTGGGGCCGCGGTTCGTGCGGCGCCGGTGCGCCGCCGCGATTCGTGCGGCGCCGGTGCGCGCCACGCACCCCGGCCGGCTCGGCGACCGCGTGCTCGCAAGGTCGGCGCCGGGGCATATCAGGAGGAAAGGTACGTGACTGGTGGATCTTGTGGCGTGGTGCTTCGGCTGGATCGTTCTAGCTCATCAAGATCCGCTTGGGAGTGGACGTGGTGAACGATCTTGATCCTCGACCGCGCAGCGCTGCTGCTGGTGCCGGCCTGGGGGATGGGTCTTGTTCATGAGCACTCGCATGATCAGCCGGCCTGGCTCGGACCGGCGGTGTCGGCTGGATCCGCGCACTGCCAGGAACGAGAAGCGGTTCACCGGCACCGCCACAACAACAAACCCGGCAGGTACCAGCCCACCCCTCGCCAGGCTCGGCGGCAACTCAGCGAAACGCTCCCGACACGTGGTCACCGCGAAGGCCCGGATCACCCCAAGGCGGCGTACCCCAGGAAGAATTTGATCTTCTGACCGCTTACTCCCGTCGCCCGGCCGAGTCGCCGATGGGCTGTTACCCGGGGGTGCGGCTACGATCCGTCACGTGCCAGCCTCAGCCAGCGTCCCCGCGCGCGTCCATCCGCTCGCGGTGGCGGCCCGCCTCATCGTGCTCGCCCTGGTCGCGGCCCTCACGCTCATTGCCACCCGGGATCCCGGGCAGCTGCGCTGGATCGCGTTGCTGCTGGTCGCCGCCCTGCCGGCGGTGCTCGCCCCGGACCATCGGATCGCCGCGCCGCTCGGGCGGTTCGCCGAGGCCGCGATCACCGGCCTGGCCGCCGGGTCGGTCGCCGTGGCCGCGAACGAGACCGGCACCATCCTGGCCGGCTTCGGCGCCGAGGCGATCCTGCCCTATCTCGTCGTGCCGCTGCTGACCGCCGGGCTGCTGCGCCGCGCCACGGAGGGCGCTGCGCTGCTCGGCGTCGCCGCCGTCGCGATGGTCGCCGGCGGGCTGGTGACCGGGGACGGCGACACGGTGATCAGCCAGGGTGGCTATCTCGCCGCGTGCGGGCAGTGGCTGGTGCTGGGCGCGATCGTCACCTTCGCCGCCGACACCATGCGGCAGCTCATGACCCCGGTGGAGAACAAACCGCAGCCGTACGCCGAAGCGACCCGCCTGCTGACCCAGCTGCGCAGCGTCGCCCGGTCGTTGCCCGGCGCCACGCTCGACCCCGGCGGCATCTCCGAGCACCTGCTGGAGGAGCTGCGCCAGGTCGCGCCCGGTCACCGCGCCGCGGTGCTGTCCGCCAGCGGTGGCGGCCGGCTCGTCGTGCTCGCGCAGACCGGCGCCGAACGGGTCGACTGGGAGGTCACGCTCGACGCCGATTCCGCGATCGCCGACGCCTGGGCCTCGCAGCAGCCGCAGACCGCCTCGCGCTCGCAGGCCCGGTCGCACCGCGGCGGGGACGCCTCGTCGCTGGTTGTGCCGCTGGTAGCCGGGGTGCGCACGATCGGCCTGGTGATCCTCGAGGCCGACGTGCAGAACGCGTACCCGTCCTCGGTCGTCGCCGAGGTGCTCGGGGTGACCGGGCCGGCCGCGCTCCGGCTCGAGGCCGCGCTGCTCTTCGACGACGTGCGCTCGCTGGCGACCAATGAGGAGCGTCAGCGGCTGGCCCGCGAGATCCACGACGGCGTGGCCCAGGAGCTGGTCATGGTCGGCTACGGCATCGACAACGCGCAGGCGACGCTGCCCGAGGGCGCCGACGAGACGGCCGAGGAGCTGCGCACGCTGCGCGGCGAGGTGACCCGGGTGATCACCGAGCTGCGGCTGAGCCTGTTCGAGCTGCGTTCCGAGGTGGACCGCAACGGCGGGCTGGCCGCGGCCATCGCCGAGTACGCCCGCACCCTGGGCACCTCGGCCGGCCTGCGGGTGCACTTCACCTTCGACGAGTCCACCGCCCGGCTGCCCGCCGCGACGGAGGCCGAGCTGCTGCGCATCGCCCAGGAGGCGATCACCAACGCCCGCAAGCACGCGGGAGCGTCCAACCTGTGGGTGACGTGCACGGTCGACCCGCCGTACGCGGAGATCGAGGTCACCGACGACGGCAAGGGCTTCGCCGATGATCGTCCGGACGGACGGTACGGCCTTGCGATCATGGCCGAGAGGGCGGAACGTATCCGAGGCCGGCTGGAGATCAGACCGCGACACCCCAGCGGGACAACCGTTGCGGTAGTGCTCGGAACCTCCACTCGGCGCGATAGCGTGCGGGATAGCGTTTCCGCACCAGAAGGGGAGTAACCCGAGCATGTCGACCAGTCCGATGCCGACGACCCGCACCAAGGTGCTGCTCGTCGACGATCACGACCTGATCCGTAAGGGGCTGCGGCACGCGTTCGAGCGGGACCGGCAGTTCGAGGTGGTCGGTGAGGCCGCCACGGCCGCCGAGGCCGTCCGGCAGGCCGGCGCCTTGCAGCCGGACGTGGTCATCATGGACCTGCGCCTGCCCGACGGCAGTGGCCTCGAGGCCACCCGCGCGCTGCGCAAGAACAACGCCAACATGGGCATCGTGGTGCTCACCATGTACGCGGGCGACGACCAGCTCTTCGGCGCCCTGGAGGCCGGGGCCAGCGCGTTCGTGCCCAAGACGGCCCCGGCGGACGAGGTCGTGGCCGCCGCCCGGCACGCCGCCTCGGCACCGAGCGCGTTCACCGCGGCCGACCTGGCCGAGGCGATGAAGCGACGGCTGGCTCCGTCCGGCCCGCAGCTCTCCCCCCGCGAGGGCCAGGTGCTGCGCCTGCTGGCCGACGGCATGAGCGTGGCCGGCATCGCCAAGCAGCTGTTCGTGAGCGAGTCCACGGCCAAGACCCACATCTCGAAGCTGTACGAGAAGCTGGGCGCGGCAAACCGGGCCCAGGCGCTGATGACGGCGCTGCGGTTGGGCCTGCTGGAGGCTCCGGACGCGCCGAAGTTCTGAGTTCCGCACGGGATCCGCTCGTCGCCCTCGCTGAGGGTGGCGGGCGGATCTGTCTTTCCGGGGATCTGAACGACATCTTGGGCGTTTCCGGACGCTACTTATTTTCAGCCCGGTCGAGGTAGGGATGCGCGGTGTTTCTACTCAGCCGGCGGCCTGCGCGGGGAGCCGTCAGGCGCGCCTCGCGGCGAGCCGGCGGGCGGCAAGATAGGCCTCGCAGCCGAGGCAGAGGCCGAAGACCGCGTTCAGGAAGGCCGCCAGCAACCCGAACCCCGTGCACACCACCCCCACCACCGCCGCCCCGGACAGATAGCCCACCGACGCGACGCCCAGGAACCCGAAGCCCACCAGCTGCGCGAAACGGACCGGCGCGGCGTCCTCCCGCTCGGTCGCCGGGCCCAGCCGGGGCGCGACCAGATAGCGGTAGAGCAGCGCATAGGGCCCCCGGCGCGGATCCGCCGCGGTGAGCGCGAAGACGGCGGTCTGGGCGAGCGCCAGCCATCCCCAGCCGGTCGCGAGCACCGCGACGAGGACAACGGTGGTCACCGCCGCGGCGAACCGGGGACCACGCGGATCAAGCTGCATGGGGTGAGCCTCGCACGCGCGGACGGCCTCGGCGTGGTGAGTCCCATCACCGCCGTGCGGGTGCAGATTCGCAGGTCAGGCGGGTGGCGCGGCCGGGAGCAGAGGGCCGAGGACGGCGATGAGTTGCGCCTTCGCCGGCACGCCCGTGGCCCGCTTGGCGACCCGCCCCTCGGCGTCGAGCACGAGCAGCGTCGGAGTGCGCCAGATGCCCAGCGCGCGAACGGCCTCCAGGTGGCTCTCGGCGTCGACCTCCACGTGCCGCACGCCGGGCAGCAGACCGGCGACCTCGCCGCTGACCCGCCGAACCGCCCGGCACGGCGCACAGAACGCCGACGAGAACTGCAGCAGCGTGGCCGGCGCGGGCTCAACCCCCAGCCGCGCGAGCAGCCCAGGATCGATCCGCTGACCGGCCGCACTGGCATCGCCGGCACCAGGCCCGCCCGAGGCGGGCTCCCCGGCACCCCGCCCGCCGGAAGCCTCCGGCACCGAACTCACAGCAGACCCCACCACCGACAAGAACCGCCCATCGGTCCGCCGCCGCCACAACCCGGCCACGGTCCCCAGCACCAGCACCGCCGCGACGACGATCAGCCCGGTGGTGTCCATCCGCCCACTCTGGCACGCCCCCGCGCCCGCCGCGATGTGACCTACGCCGCCGACTGATACGCGCTGGCCTGCAGCATGAACAGCTGCGCATAAACCCCGTCCGCCGCCATCAGCGTCGCGTGGTCGCCCTCCTCGACAACCGCGCCGTGGTCCAGCACGTAGATCCGGTCCGCCTCGCGGACGCTCGCCATCCGGTGGGTGATCAGCACGACGGTGCGGCCCGCCGCCAGCTCCCGGAGCCGCTGGTACACGTCGTGCTCGGCGCGGGCGTCGAGGTTCGCGGTCGGCTCGTCGCAGATCAGCAGCGGGGCGTCGCGGTAGAACGCCCGGCTCACCGCCAGCCGCTGCCACTGCCCGCCGGACAGGTCGGCGCCGTCGGTGAAGTGCCGGGACAGCAGCGTGTCGTACTGCCTCGCCAGCTCCATCACGAAGTCGTGGGCGTCGCCGGCCCGGGCCGCGCCGAGCACGCGGGCGGTTTCGACGCTGTGGTCGTACCGTCCGATGGTGATGTTGGCCCGCGCGGAGAGCGGCCACCGGGTGGGTTCCTGCATCACCACCGCGACCTGACCGCGGACCGTCTCCGGGTCGTAGCGGTCGAGGTCGACGCCGTCCCAGCTGATGCTGCCGCGCTGCGGCCGGTAGAGGCCGGCGAGCAGGCCGGCCAGCGTGGACTTGCCGGAACCGTTCTCGCCGACCAGCGCGATGATCTCGCCGCGGCGCAGCGTCATGCTGACGTCGCGGACGGCCGGGCGGTCGGCGTCGGGATAGCTGAACGTGACGCCGTCGAGCCGGATCTCCCGGAACAGCGCGGGCGCGGCGGCGCCGGGCGCGGGCTCGGTGCGGGCCAGGGACAGGTCGCAGAACCCCTGGAAGTCGGCGAAGTACAGGCCCTGTTCGAACACCCGGTTGGCGCTGTGCGCGAGCTCGGTGAGCTTGCCGATCCCCATGCTGATCGCGTACGCGGCGGCGCCACCGACCGCAAGCTCCATCCGCCCGGTCCAGAGCAGCCAGAGCAGCGTGGCATAGGTGAGCCCGGTGGCGACGCTGCTCAGCGCGGTGCCGATCAGGTTCAGCCGGATCTGCCGGGTGGTGATCCGGATCTCCTCGCTGGTCGAGATCGCGAGCAGCCGCCGCACCTCGGCCAGCAGGTACTCCCGCACGGTGAACGCGCGCAGCTCGGGCGCGGGCTCCCGGGCGGCGAGCAGCTCGGCGAGCATCCGCTGGCGCCGCCAGACGGCGATGAGCCGCAGCATCCGCCGATACCGCAGCCGCCCGGAACGCACCGCGGCCCAGCCGATCGGCACCACCGCGAGCACGAGCAGCGGCAGCAGCACCGGGTGCAGCACCGCCAGCACCCCGGCCGCCGCGACCAGCCCGATCAGGTTGGTGCCGAGCTCGATCGCCCGGTCGACCAGGTACTGAGCGGCATCGATCCCCCGGTCGCGGGCGCGTTCCATGGCGTCCCGCCACCCCGGATCGTCGAAGGTGGACAGATCTACGCGGGTGGTCAGGTCCAGCAACCGCATCTGCGCGGCCTGCGAAACCTTCGGCGACAACCGGCCGTTGGCCGCTGCGGCGGCCGAGGTGAGCAATCCCCGCACGACCGCGGACCCCACCAGCAGAACCAACGAGGGTACGGCGGCCCGCACCCGCTCGGGCGTCGGCGCCTCCCGCAACAGCCCGTCGAAGACCCCGACCACGCTGATGAGCCCGATCGCGCTGGCCACCCCCGCGGCAAGCTGCAGCGCGACCACGGCGACAGTGGTCCGCCGGCTCGCCTGCCAGGCCAGCGACCAGGCCGACCGCAGCAACCGCGGCAGCCGCCGGAACATCCGCAGGAACGAGGTGTTGGCGGCCTCCTCGGTGCTGGTCAGCCAGTAGGGCAGGGCCAGCTCACCATCGTCGGACCACTCACCGTCACCCCCGGAATCCGCGTCGACATCCGGCACCCGCCCCGGCTCGGCGTCAGCGGCCGGCGCCCCGTCCTCCCCCTGCGCCATCGACGGCTCCCGTCCCGTGGGCTCTCAGCCGTTCCTACGCTAATTCCACACAGGGTGTCCATCCCAATACCAGGAGTGACTACTCATTCATGCCACTTCGGACACCCTCCCGCAGCAGCTCGGTCAGCCTCGCGGCCTTGGTCTCCCAGCGCCATTCCTGCTCCACCCAGGCCCGCCCGGCCGCGCCCATCGCCCGTGCCCGGTCCGGGTCCGCCAGCAGATCCGCCAGCCGTCCCGCGATCGCCGGCACGTCGCTGCCGCCGACCACGAAGCCCGTCTCGCCCTCGCGGACCGCGTCCGGCGCGCCGCCGGAGTCGCCCGCCAGCACCGGCAGCCCGGTCGCCGACGCCTCCAGGTAGACGATGCCGAGGCCCTCCACGTCGAGGCCGGCGCCCCGGGTGCGGCACGGCATCGCGAACACGTCGCCGGCCGCGTAGTGCGCCGGCAGCTCCTCCCAGCGGACCGAGCCGGTGAAGACCACGTCGGACTCGACGCCCTCGGCGCGGGCCAGGGCCCGCAGCTTCTCCCGGTATGGCCCGCCGCTCACGATCAGCAGCGCCGCGCCCGGCACCCGGCGGCGGATCGTCGGCAGCGCGCGGATCAGCATGTCCTGCCCCTTGCGCGGGACCAGGCGTGACACACACACGATCACCGGGCGGTCGGCGAGCCCGTGCCGCGCGCGCACCTCCGAGCCGTCCACCCCCGGGTGGTACGCCTCGACGTCCACCCCCGGCGTCAGCCGCTCCAGCGTGGTGAGCCCGTGCAGCGCGCGGTCGAGGCGCACCCGCTGGAACTCCGTCAGGTAGGTCACCACGTCGTTGCCCCGGGCGATGCGGCGCAGCAACTGGCGCGCGCCGGGCAGTGCGGCCCAGCCGATCTCGTGCCCATGGGTCAGCGACACCGCCCGCTCAATGCCCGCGCGCCGGCGCAGGCCGTCGGCGAGCAGGCCCAGCGGCGCCCCCGCACCGAACCAGACGCTGTCGCAGCCGTGCGACCGGGCGATCTCCGCGGCCCGCCGGGCGACCGCCGGGGTCGGCAGCAGCACGCCGGTCTTCTCCCGGACGACCTCGAACGGCTGCTCGGCGTCGAACGCCGTGGCGCCCTTCCAGCTGGAGGCGTACGCCACCACCGAGCCGGGCGGCTGGCGGACCGCGAGGTTGTGCACGAACTGCTGGATGCCGCCCGGCCGGGGCGGGAAGTCGTTGGTGACCAGCAGGGTGCGGGCCATCAGCGCTCCCCGCGGGCGTACGCGCGGGCGGCGGCCATCCGCTCCACGGTGGATGGGTGCGAGGCGAAGATGACGTGCTCCCAGGTCGGTGGGTCGGGGTCGGACAGGTTGACGGAGCCGAGCCGGCGTTGCATGGCCTCGAAGGTAGCCGCATCGCCGGTCAGCGCCAGGGCGTGCGCGTCGGCCCGGGCCTCGATGCGCCGCGACACCAGCGCCTGCACCGGCCCGCCGGCCAGCCCGGCCAGGGTCACCAGCGCCAGCAGCAGCGCGAGCGTCCGCGGCTCGGCCATCGACTCGGTGCCGGCCAGCCGCAGCAGCCAGCCCAGCGAGCCGAGCAAATAGAGCGCGATCACCGCAGCCGCCGCACCCAGCGCGCCGATGATCGTGCCGATCACCACATCGCCGCGCTTGGCGTGGCCGAGCTCGTGGGCCGCGACGGAGACCACCTCCGCGGGCGTCGCCTCGGTGAGCATCGTGTCGTAGACCACGATCCGCCGGGTCGGCCCGAACCCGGAGACGTACGCGTTGACCGCCCGGGTGCGGCGGGAGGCGTCGGCGACCAGCACGTCCCGCACCGGCACCCCGTCGCGGGCGGCGAGGCTCATCAGCTCGGTGCGCAGCGGGCCCTGGGCCATCGGGGTGAACTTGTTGAAGATCGGCTCGACGAGCACCGGCAGCACGAACGACAGCAGCACCACCAGCGCCGCCGCACCGGCCGCGCCGAACGCCCACCACCAGCGCGGGGCGAGCCGGGCCACGGTGTAGAAGCCGAGCAGGGCCAGCCCGCCGATCACCGCGCCGACCGCATAGGACTTGGCCAGGTCGACCGCCCAGGCACCCCAGGTCTGCGTGGAGATGCCGTAACGCACCACCACGGTGTGCCGCCAGGCCGCGAACGGCAGCGTGAGCACCTCGCCGGCCAGCACGATCAGCAGGCCACCGAGCACCGCCTGGGCGATCCAGTGATCACCGAACGGGCGCCCGGCCAGCGACACCAGCCGCGCGCCCAGCGGCGTGAGCCCGAGCACCAGCGCGCCCGCCAGCCCGACCGCCAGGGCGCCGTACGAGCTCGGGCGCAGCTCGGCGTGGAAGGCCCGGGCACGCTGCACCTGGTCGCCCGGGAGCGCGCGCAGGGCGTCGAGCTGGTCGGCCCGGGGCGCCGGCGGCCGGTGCCACGGGATCACCAGGCCCGCGTACGCGACCAGCGCCACGAGGACCACGCCGAGCGCGCACGCCGCCCACAGCCGGGGAGTCATCGGGCCATCCTAGAGAGGTGATCACGCCACGTGGCGGCGGCGCGGGTACAGCGGGACGGCGACCGGTGGCTCCGGGGTCTCCAGGAGCTCCACCTCGAAGCCGGCCAGCTCGAAGGTCTCGATCGCCCGCAGCTCGCCCGGGGTGAGGTCGGCGATGCCGTCGGGGGTGTCGTACAACGTGCTGACCAGGCATCCGTTGCATTCATCGGTCCGCTCGGCGCAGCGCCCGCAGTCGATGATCATCATTTCCTCCTCAGCCTGGCGGTGCGGCCCGCGCAGGGGGAAGTAGAGCTGTCGCGGACCGACCACCATCGGTGACAGTCACGCTATGGAGGGGGTATGACAAAAATCAGGACCGGGCGAGCCGGCGCAGCAGTGAATCGGCTCCCATCGGGTACGCGCCGTGCCGGCGTACCCCGTCCGCGACCTCGCGGTCCGAGGAGATCACCACCAGCGGCCGCCCGGCCGGCTCGGCCCGGACCAGCTGGCGGATGAGCTCGTCGGCGGTGTCGCCCTTGTGCGAGAAGAGCACCCGCACGCCGCGCGGGGCGGGCGGCAGCCCGTGCACCCGCTCGGCGCCGTCGAAGACCACCGTGACCTCGTCGCCGGTCTGCGCGGCGATCCCACCGAGCCCGGTGATCAGGCGCTTGCGCTGCTGCTCGAGGGACATCTCGGCGAAGCCGCGCTTGGTCACGTTGTAACCGTCCACGATCAGGTGGGCCCGGGGCAGCGCGAGCAGCTGGTCCAGCCGGCCCGGGTCGTCGGTGTCCTGGGCGCGCGGGCGCGACCGTTCGAGCGCACCGGGCCGGTCGGCCGCGGTGTCCGCGACGAAGTCGGCCGGGAGCTTGTCGGTCGGGCCGAGGGCGAGCTCGCGCTTCAGCCCGGACGCGGCCTGCCCGATCGTCTCCAGCAGCAGCCAGAGGCGGGTCTCGTCGGCGGCCCGGGCGTCCCTCGCGCTCTGCTTGCCGGAGGCGGCCGCCGCCTCGGCCTCGGCGAGCCTGGTGCGCAGACGCCGTACCTCGGCATCGTGATCGGCCGTCACCTTGGCCGCGCGGCCCTTCTCGGTCGCCAGCAGGTCGGCGACGCGCTTCTGCGCGATCTGCGTCTCACGCAGCGCGCGGGACGCGGCGCGGGCCTCCTCGCGCAGCTGGCCCAGCTCCTCGCGGACCCGGGCCAGCTCGTCGCGGAGCTTGTCGGCCTCGACCTTGGCGACCGCGCGGTCGTGCTCGGCGCGGGCGGCCCGGTGCTCGGCGTCGCGGATCTGGCCGGCGATCGCGGCCACGTCGGCCTCGGCGCGCACGGACTCGCCCGCCGCCTCGATCAGCTCCCGCCAGCCGTCCGGCCGGGCCAGGTAGGCCAGCGCCGCGACCTCCACCGGATCGGCGGCGGCGGGCGCCATGCCACCCGCCACGGCGGCGCCCAGGTCGCCGGCGTCGGTGACGATCCGGCCGCTGATCCGCTGGCGGAACAGCGGGTCGGCGGCGAGCTGCGCGGCGATCACCTGCCCGCCGAGCCGGGCCCGGCGGTGCGGGGCGAACCGGGCAACCCGGCGCAACGGCACGGGGGTCTCCTCGGCCGGCAGCCCGGGCAGCGCGGCGGCGGCGAGCACGGTGATCCGCTGGCGGACGGCCTCGGGCAGGGTCGGCTCGGGGCCCACATCCCCCGCCGGCTCCGACCCGTCACCCGGACCGGACTCCTCATCAGCCGCAAAGCCCTCATCGGCGGCAAGCAGGCCGCCCGAACCGAACTCCTCGTCGCCGCCCGAACCAGCTTCCTCGTCGGCGGCCGGCAGGCCGCCCGAACCGGCTTCCTCGTCGGCGGGGCAGCGGCCCGCCGCAAGGGAGTCCGCACCGGCGGCGGGGCCCGTTTCCGGCTGCGGATCGCCGTCGACGGACCGGTGCCGGGCACGCTCCGCCTCGCGAGCCGGCCCCTCGGCGGGGCGGTCGTCGGAGGGCGGCGGCGCGGACATTTTCCTATTCTCCCACCGTGGGCAGCGGAAAAGCTTGCGGTAACAAGTGATCTTTTCCCGCCGCGACCCGGACTTTGTCATACCCCCTCTCTAAATTGCCCGTCGTGGCACAACCCGCATACGTGCAGGGCACTCTGGACACCCTCCTGAGCGCCGACGGCTCCGTCGATCCGGCGGCGTTGTCCCTGAAAGACACGACGTTCGTGGTCCTCGACCTGGAGACGACCGGCGGGGCGCCGGACGGCGGCGGCATCACCGAGATCGGCGCGGTCAAGGTGCGGGCCGGCGAGGAGCTGGGGGTGCTCGGCACGCTGGTCAACCCCGGTGAGCGGATCCCGCCGTTCATCACCGTGCTGACCGGCATCACCGAGGCGATGCTGGCCCCGGCGCCGCCGATCGAGGCGGTGCTGCCGAGCCTGCTGGAGTTCCTGCGGGGTGCGGTCCTGGTCGCCCACAACGCGCCCTACGACGTCGGTTTCCTCAAGGCCGCCTGCGCCCGGCACGGGCACCCCTGGCCGCAGCTGCGGGTGCTCGACACCGCGGCGCTGGCCCGCCGCGCGCTGACCAGGGACGAGGTGCCCAACCGCAAGCTCGGCACGCTCGCCCAGTTCTTCCGGGCCGCGGTCCAGCCCACCCACCGGGCGCTGGACGACGCCCGGGCCACGGTCGACGTGCTGCACGGGCTGATCGAGCGGCTGGGCAGCTACAAGGTGCACACCCTGGGTGACGCCATCGAGTTCGCCAAGGCGGTCACCCCGACCCAGCGCCGCCAGCGCCACCTCGCCGACGGCCTGCCGCACGTGCCGGGGGTCTACGTCTTCCGCGCCGCCGACGAGCGGCCGCTCTACGTCGGCACCTCGGTCGACATCGCCACCCGGGTGCGCAGCTACTTCACCGCCGCCGAGAAGCGGGCCCGGATGTCCGAGATGATCGGCGCGGCGGTCCGGGTGGAGGCGGTCGAGTGCGCCCATTCGCTCGAGGCCGAGGTGCGTGAGCTGCGCCTCATCGCGGCCCACGCACCGCCGTACAACCGCAGGTCGAAGTATCCGGAGCGGGTCGTCTGGCTGAAGCTGACCGCGGAGGCGTACCCCCGGTTGTCGGTGGTCCGGGCGCTGGCCGACGACGACGCCGCCTATCTCGGCCCGTTCTCCTCGCGGCGCACCGCCGAGCTGGCCGCGGCGGGCGTCTACGACGCCGTGCCGCTGCGCCAGTGCACCCACAAGCTGTCGCTCAAGACCCGCACGCCGGCCTGCGCGCTGGCCGAGCTGGGCCGATGCCCGGCGCCCTGCGAGCACGAGATCACCCCGGAGGAGTACGCCCGCAGAGCCGCCCTGCCGTTCCGCACCGCGACGCACGGCGACCCCGAGCCCCTGGTGGAGGCCCTGCTCAACCGCATCGAGGCGCTCTCCGACCGGCAGCGTTACGAGGAGGCGGCGGTGCTGCGGTCCCGGCTCGTGGCCCTGTTGCGGGCCACCGTCCGGATGCAGCGCCTCGGCGCCCTGACCAGCATCGGCGAGCTGGTGGCCGCCCGCCGCAACGACACGTACGGGTGGGAGATCATCGTGGTCCGGCACGGCCGGCTCGCCGCGGCGGCCACCTCGCCACCCCGGCTGCACCCGCGCCCGACCCTCGACCTGGCCCGCGCCACCGCGGAGACGGTCCTAGCAGGACCGGGCCCGGTGCCGGCCGCCTCGGCGGAGGAGACCGAGCGGATCCTGGCCTGGCTGGAACGACCGGACACCCGGCTGGTGGAAACTTCCGGCGACTGGGTGTCACCGGCGCGTGGCGCTGCGCGCTTCACTACCCTGCTCACCAGGGCGGAAGCCGCGGCGTCGAGAAGAGACTCGTCCGTTCGCTCATCGGTAACTGTCCGTTCGGATGACGCTCGCTCGCTTAGGCTGTAAGGCACACGGCGCGCGAAGCCGTGAAAATCGGTGGGATCCGTGCGTAGTGCACGGTCGATCGGTGAGGGGGTGTCCGAGTGGACGTCGACGCCGGCCACGGCGCCGCCCTTGGACGTGCCCTGTCCCCGTCTCCCGGGGAGATCCCACTTTCGCGCCGGCTGCGTTCGTTCCTGAGCTTTCAGGGCAACGACGACGACCCGGTGACCACGCTCACGCGCACCCACCGTCACATCCACCCCTCGGCTGACGCGGGTGTCCTGCGCCGCAGCTACGCGGTCGCGGAAAACATGCACCGCGGCCAGTTCCGCAAGAGCGGCGACCCGTACATCACCCACCCGCTCGCGGTCGCGCAGATCTGCGCCGAGCTGGGCATGGACACCACGACGCTGGTGGCGGCGCTGCTGCACGACACGGTCGAGGACACCAGCTACACGCTGGAGACGCTCAACGGCGACTTCGGCCCCGAGGTGACCCACCTGGTCGACGGCGTGACCAAGTTCGACAAGGCGTTCTACGGCAAGGTCGCCGAGGCCGAGACGATCCGCAAGATGATCGTCGCCGCCGGCAAGGACGTCCGGGTGCTGGTGATCAAGCTGGCCGACCGGCTGCACAACATGCGCACCCTGGACGCCCGCTCCCCCGCCTCCCGGGCCCGGATCGCGACCGCCACCCTCGACGTGCTGGTGCCGCTCTGCGACCGCCTCGGCATCCAGGCGCTCAAGCGCGACCTCGACGACGTGGTGCTCTACCACCTGGAGCCGGACTCGTTCGCCCGGATCGACGAGCACGTGAAGAACCGCCCCGGCTGGTCGGAATACCTCGACGACGTCCGGGTCAAGGCCAAGGCCGCGCTGCGCCGCTCACGGGTGGACGCCGAGGTGGCCCCGCGCCCCCGGCACTACTACTCGATCTGGAAGGACACCGTCGCCGGTGGCCACGCGGTCCCGCTGGACCTGCCCCGGATCGTGGTGATCGTGGACGGGCCCGAGACCGACTGTTACGCCGCGCTCGGCGCCATCCACGGCCAGTGGCGCCCGGTCGCCGGCCGGTTCAAGGACTTCATCGCCTCACCCAAGAACAACCTCTACCGTTCCCTGCACACCACGGTCACCGGCCCCGAGGGACGTCTGGTCGAGGTGCTGATCCGGACGGTCTCGATGCACCGCTGCGCCGAGTACGGCGTGGCCACCGGCTACCGCTACCCGAAGTCACCGGAGGGCGCCGAGGCTCCGGGCGCCGACCAGCTCACCTGGCTCAAACGGGTGCTGGACTGGCAGCAGGACACCACGGACGCCGGCCAGTTCCTCGCGTCGCTGCGCTGTGACCTCGCCGAGGGCCAGATCCAGGTGTTCGCGCACGGCAACACCTTCGACCTGCCCGCCGGCTCCACACCGGTCGACCTCGCGTACGAGGTCAGCTCCGCCAAGGGCGACCAGACGCTCGCCGCGACGATCAACGGCCGGCTCGCCCCGCTGAGCTCACCGCTGCGCGACGGCGACGTGGTGGAGATCTTCACCGAGACTGACGGCCCGGTCGAGGTCGCGCCGGGCACCGCGCCGCGCGGGCCGCGCAAGGAGTGGCTCGGCTTCGTGAAGTCGACCCAGGCGCAGATGCAGATCAACCGCTACTTCGCCGAGGAGAATTCCCCCGGCATCAGCATCGCCGACAAGGTCCGGCTGGGCCGCGCGACGATCGGGCTGACCCTGCGCAAGCACGACCGGGGCCTGGCCAGCGAGGTCCCGCTCCGCCGGCTGGCCGAGGAGCTGGGCTATCCCGACCTGGAGACCATGCTGGTCGCGGTCACCGAACGCAATCTGGAGCCCGACCAGGTGGTCGAGCAGCTGATCGCGCTCGTCGATCACCCGGACTGACCACCCGCACCGAGCGCATCGCGAGCGGCCGATAGCCTGGCGGGGTGAACATCCACCGGCGGTTGCGTGGCGTCGCGTACCAGACGTTCTACCGGCTGCCGCACCCCGTGCGCCGCCGCATCGTCCGCCTGATCGTGCCCAAGTATCTGGTCGGCGCGGTGACGATCGTCCGGGACGCCGAGGCGCCGGAGCCCGGCCGCTTGCTGCTGCTGCGCCAGCCGCCCGGCCGCGGCTGGGGCCTGCCGGCCGGCCTGCTGAAGAAGGGCGAGGCGCCGGTGGTGGGCGCGGCCCGCGAGCTGCAGGAGGAGTCGGGCGTCACCATCGCCCCGGAGGAGCTGGAACCGGCCGTCCCGAACGCGATAGTGCACCCCAAGGGCTGGGTGGACACGGTCTTCCTGGGCTCGGTGCCGGCGTCGACGACCCCGCTGATCGTGGACGGCGGCGAGGTCCTGGAGGCACGCTGGTTCCCGCTGGACGACCTGCCCCGGCTCACCCCGAACACCGAGGTCGTGCTCGGCCGCTACGGCATGGGCCCGCTCGCGGGCCGGGTGCCGTCGTGACCGCCGTCGAGGTCGCGCCCGGCCGCTACGGCATGGGCCTGCTCGCGGGCCGGCTGACGTCGTGACCGGCGTTGAGGTCTGCGCGGTCGTGCTGGCGGCCGGCGAGGGCCAGCGGCTGCGACCGCTGACCGAGCTGCTCCCCAAGGCGCTCTGCCCGGTCGGCAACGTCGCCCTGCTGGATCGCGCGCTGACCCGGATCGCCGGGCTCGGCCTGACCGGACCGGCCCGGGTCGCCGTGAACGCGGCCTACCTGGCCGAGCAGGTCGTCGCACACGTCGGTGACCGCGCGCACCTGTCCGTGGAGCCGGACGGCCCGCTGGGCACCTCCGGCGGCATCGGCCGGCTGCGCGGGTGGATCGACGGCCGCGGCGCGCTGATCGGCAACGCGGACGCCTACCTGGCGGACCCCCGGCGGGAGCCGGGCAAGGACATCGCGGCACTGCTGGAGGGTTGGACCGGCGACACGGTACGGATGCTGACCCGCCCCATGCCCGAAGGCGCGACCGGCGGCTTCAGCGGCCACCGCTTCGCCGGCTTCTCCCTGCTGCCCTGGCGGTACGTCCGCGTCCTCCCCGACCAGCCCGGCAACCTGGTCCGTACGGCCTGGCGCCCGGCGGAGGCGGCCGGCGAGCTGGAACTGATCACCTACGACG
This sequence comes from Actinoplanes sp. NPDC049599, assembly GCF_044465625.1. Classification (NCBI taxonomy): domain Bacteria; kingdom Bacillati; phylum Actinomycetota; class Actinomycetes; order Micromonosporales; family Micromonosporaceae; genus Actinoplanes; species Actinoplanes sp. NPDC049599. Next base: position 40,234 of record NZ_JBITLX010000026.1, on the reverse strand, counting down.
GTCTCTACGTCGACACCGGCACCCCGGCCGACTACCTGACGGCCAACCTGCACGCCGCGGCCGGCCTGACCGACCCGACGGCCACCCTGACCGGCCGGGCAACCGAATCCGTGATCGGCGCCCACGCCGCGGTCCACGGCACCGTCACCCGCTGCGTGATCTGGCCGGGCGCAACCGTGCACGAGGGCGAAACCCTGCACGACGCCGTCCGCGCCGGCGAAAACCTCACCGTCCCCGCCCGCGTGGATAGCATGAACCGACTCACCACACCCATCCGCCTCATCGCCGAGGAGACCGCGTGAACACCGCGATCGTGCACATCGACTGCGCCACCGACTCGATTCCGGAAGTCGCCGAGGCCCTGGCCGCCCTGCCCGGCGTCAGCGAGGTCTACTCGGTCGCGGGCAACGTCGACCTGATCGCCATCGTCCGGGTCGCCCAGTTCGACCAGATCGCCGAGGTGATCGCGGGCCGTATCTCCAAGACCCCGGGCGTCCTGAACACGGAATCCCACATCGCCTTCCGCGCCTACTCCAAGCACGACCTGGAAGACGCGTTCGCCATCGGCCTCCCCACCGCCGACTGACGTCCCCGCCGGGCTGATCACCCCTGGCGGGATCGTCAGCGGACCGCGGCGCCCAGGGCGATGTCGAAGCCGGCACCGTTGCGGGCCAGGCCCACCAGGAGGATGCCGGCCCATTCCAGGGCGTGGGCCATCTCGAGCCCTCCCGCGTCGAGAGGCCGCATGTCCAGGCTCACCAGGAACGCCGCGACACGTGTCTTCGCCTCGGCGCTGTCGCCGGCGAAGAACGCGTCCAGGGGCCCGTCCCCGGCAAGGACGCCGCCGAAGATCGAATTGACGGCCTTCACGACGTGTGCGCCCTCGGCGGCGGCGGTGGCGATCTGCTGCGACACCGAGTTGCCCTGGGTGGTCACGAGTCCACTCGCGTCGGCGTTGAACGGGTTGGTGATGTCGACCAGGATCTTGCCGGCCAGCGCATCGCCGTAGTGCGTGACAACGTCAACCGCGCCGGCGTACAGGACGGCCACGATGACGATGTCACCCGCCGGCCGGGCGCCGAACGTGCCGACGGTGGCTCCGTTGCCGATCTGGTCGGCGAGCGCCTGAGCCTTGGCGGTGTTGCGGCTCATGAACTCGATGGTGTGGCCGTGCTTCGCCGCCCGGGTGCCGATGGCGGCGGCCATGGTGCCCGAGCCGATGATGCTGATGGTGCTCATGAGGTGTGCCCCTTTGTTGGGTGTGGATCGGCGAAAGTTCAGATCACTGTGGTGCCGCCGTCGACCACCAGTTCCATGCCGTTGACGTAGCTCGAGTCGTCCGAGGCGAGGAACAACGCGACCGACGCGATCTCCTCGGGGCGGCCCATCTCCCGCCGCGGGATCACGGACTCGAACTGCGCCTTCATCTGCTCGTCCATCACCTCCGCCAGAATCGGCGTGGCGACCTGGCCGGGGGTCAGCACGTTCACCCGGATCTTCCGGTCCCTCAACTCGGACACCCACACCCGCGCGTAGGCGGGCAGCACGGCCTTGCTCGCCGCGTAGACACTCCAGTCGGGGTAGCCCCGGAGCGACGCGTTCGACCCGGTCAGGAAGATCGAGCCGCCGTCGTTGAACAGCGGCAGCGCCTTCTGGACCGTGAACAGCGTGCCGCGCGCGTTCAGCGAGAAGGCGCCATCAAACTGCTCCTCGGTGATCTCACCGAGCCTGCCCTGCTCGCCCGTCCCAGCACTTGCCCACAACACGTCGACCGCGCCCTTTTCCTGCTTGACCGTCTCGAACAGACGGTCCAGGTCATCGAGGTCGGCCGAGTCGGCCTGCACCCCGGTCACGTTCCGGCCGATCAGCTTGACGGCTTCGTCCAGCGCGTCCTTCCGCCGGCCCGAGATGAAGACGTGAGCTCCTTCGTCGACGAACAACTTCGCACCCGCCAGCGCCATCCCGCTTGTCGCGCCGGTGATCACCGCAACCTTGCCATCGAGCTTTCCCACAACCGCTCCGTCCACCCGCCGTGCCGATGTTATGTACACCGATCTGCCTGCTTAACGTACCGACCGGTGACGCCGGGCGCAAGCTATGCACACCGGTCGGTACCCAAGTGGGCTACGCTGGGCCCGTGACAGAGTTGGAGAAGGGGCCGCGTGGCCTGCGCCGCGGCCGGGGCGCACGGGAGCGCATCGTCGGCGCGTCCCAACAACTGTTCCGCGACCAGGGCATCAACTGCACCGGCATGGACCAGCTCTGCGCGGTGGCCGAGGTGTCCAAGCGCACGCTGTACCAGCACTTCGCCGGCAAGGACGAGCTGATCGCCGAATGCCTGCGCCGATTCGATCCGGACATCCTGCCCGAGGTGTTCGACCGCACCGACCTCACACCTCGCGAACGCCTTCTCGCCGCGTTCGAGGTGCACGCGCCGCTGTGCCCGTTCATCGCGGCGGCCGTCGAAATCCCCGACCCGGACCACCCGGCACGCGTATACGCCCGCGACTACAAGAAAGCTTTTGCCGCCCGGCTCACCGATACCGCCCGCGAGGCCGGAGCCACCAGCCCCGAACAACTCGGCGAGCAGCTGGCGCTGCTCCTGGACGGCGCCTCGGCCCGCAGCCGAGTCCTCAACACGGAAACGTTCACCACCGCCGCCACCATCGCAGCCGTCCTCATCAACAACGCCCTCCCCGCGGCACCGGCCCCGAGCGCTGCAAGCACCGTCGAGCAACACGCCCACGACGACAATGACGCCAAGACGGAGCGAAACCACGCCGGCCGAGCCGAACCCGAGTAAGGCAAGGCCAAGCCGCGCTGCGCGAACGAGGCAGCCTGCAAAGCAGCGCCACAGAACCCCCGCGTTCGGCGGGAGCGACGGTCAGCACCATGCAACCAGGCACGACCAAAGAACAAAAAAGAAGGGGCCCCGAAGGACCCCTTCCCCGCAGAAGACCGACTACCGACCGGAGGTGATCTCCTCGCGCTCCTCGCGCGCGGTCACCGGCGGCATGCCAGGCGAAACCGGCGCCTCGGCCGGCTTCTCCACCGGATAGAAGAAGCCCTTCACCGCCGGCGCCAACGCGCCGAGGCGGTTCATCTTCTTCGGGACGACCCAGCCCGCGTAGTCCAGCGGCAGCGGGTGGCCGTGGTCGTCCACCGGGCCCAGCGGCTGGTGGACCTCGTAGAAGCGGCCGTCCGGGGCGCGCTTGATGATGCCTGTCTCCACGCCGTGGGCCAGCACCTCGCGGTCGTGCTGTTGCAGGCCCAGGCAGATCCGGACCGCCAGGTAGTACGCCAGCGGCGGCAGGATCACCAGGCCGATGCGGCCTCCCCAGGTCATCGCGTTCAGGCTGATGTGGAACTTGTCGGCGATCACGTCGTTGCCGCCGGAGAGGGTGGCGATGATGAAGAACGTGAAGGCCATCGCGCCCAGGCCGGTGCGCTCCGGGTTGTCCCGGGGGCGCTGGAGCAGGTGGTGCGACGTCTTGTCCTTGAGCCGGCGGGCCTCGATGAACGGGTAGAACATCGGCACCATCATCAGCGCGCCCAGGCCGACGACCGCCGGCCAGAACAGCGGCGGGATCACGTAGCCGTCGCCGATCGGGATGTCGATCTGCCAGGCCGGCATGAGGCGGACCAGGCCGTCCATGAACATGACGTACCAGTCCGGCTGGCTCGCCGACGACACCTCGGAGGCGCGGTACGGGCCGAACAGCCAGATCGGGTTGATCTGGAACAGGCCCGACATCAGGGCGATCACGCCGAAGACGGCCATGAAGAAGCCGCCCTGCTTGAGCGCGTAGCGCGGGAACATGCGCTCGCCCACGACGTTGTCGTTGGTCCGGCCGGGGCCGGGCCACTGGGTGTGCTTCTGCGCGAAGACCAGGCCCAGGTGCACGCTGATCAGCGCGAGCAGGCCGCCCGGGATCAGCAGCACGTGCGCGATGTAGAAGCGGCCGATGATCAGGTGGCCCGGGAACTCGCCGCCGAAGATGGAGGCGGAGACCCAGGTGCCGATGACCGGGATCGACAGCATGATCGCCGAGGCGATGCGCAGGCCGGTGCCGGACAGGCCGTCGTCCGGCAGCGAGTAGCCGGTGAAGCCGGCCAGGAAGCCGAGCAGGAACAGCGCGACGCCGATCGCCCAGTTCGCCTCGCGCGGCTTGCGGAACGCGCCGGTGAAGAAGACGCGGGCCATGTGGATCACGATCGACGCCATGAACAGCAGCGCCGCCCAGTGGTGCATCTGCCGCATGAACAGGCCGCCGCGCACCTCGAACGAGAGGTTCAGCGAGGACTCGTACGCCGCGGACATCATCGTGCCGCGCAGCGCCGGGTAGGAGCCGTCGTAGGCGACTTCCTTCATCGACGGATCGAAGAAGAGGGTCAGGAAGACGCCGGTGAGCAGCAGGACGATGAACGAGAACAGCGCGATCTCGCCCAGCAGGAACGACCAGTGGTCCGGGAAGACCTTGTTCAGCAGGCCGCGCAGCGGGGTGGCCGCCTTGTAGCGGTCGTCCAGCCCCTTGCCGACGTTAGCGGGAACTTGCGCGAGGTCGAGCTTTCGGCGCTTCATGGCCGCTCCCAGAAGTCTGGCCCAACGGTTTCCTTGTAGTCCGAAGCTGCCACGAAGAACCCCTCGGCGTCCACCTGGATGGGCAGTTGCGGGAGGCGGCGGCTGGCCGGACCGAAGATCGGGCGCGCATTGTCCGTGATCATGAACTGTGACTGGTGGCACGGGCAGAGCAACCGGTTGGTCTGCTGCTCGTACAGGCTGGCGGGGCAGCCGGCGTGGGTGCAGATCTTGGAGTACGCGATGTAGTTGCCCCACATCGAGTCCCGGTTGATCGTATCCCCCGCGTTCTTGGCCTGCGCGTCCGCGGCGTCGTCGGGCCGCAGGTGGATCAGCAGGGTCGGCGAGTCCGCGTACTCGTTGGTGGCGCCGTGCGGGATGCCCGGGAAGACCGTGATCTGGCCGCCGGCGCTGACGTCCTCGGGCCGGATCGGGGTGCCGTCGTCGCGGGTGAGCCGGACCAGCTTGCCGTCGTTGGCCACCGGGTCGAAGCCGGTGTGGAACATCATCGGCTCGTCGCCCTTGTGCGGGTTCTCGATCAGGCCACCGATCAGCGGCGCGGCCGCGACCAGGCCGAGCGGCGCCAGGCCGAGGCCGATCGCGCCCTTGAGCAGCGGCCGGCGCGCCACGCTGAGCTCGTCGCCCAGGTACGCGATGGTCTGCCCGGTGATCAGCCGGTCGTCGTCGCTGGACGGCGTGTTGTGCCGGTCCTGGATCGAGACCTCGTGCGGCAGCAGCTTCTTGGCCCAGGCCAGGATCGCGAAGCCCAGCGCGAGCAGCGACAGGCCGAGCGAGATGCCCAGGATCGGGGTGAAGTAGTCGCTCCGGGCCTGGCCCAGCTCGAACTCCCACGGCCAGACGATGTAGAAGACCAGGAAGACCAGCGCCGCCGCGCCCGAGAACAGGAACAGGAAGGCGATGTTGCGCACGACGCGCTTCTCGGCCTTGCTGTTCGTGCCCTCGAACTGCGACTCGTACGTGACGATCTCGATGTCGTCGCGCCGCGCGCCCTCTCGGACGATGTCGAAGCGCGTCAGCCGGGGATCGTTCACGTCGACCGGCTCGGTGCCGGTCCCGTGCGCGCCGTGCGGCTCCTTCACAACGGTCATGACTTCCCCGCAATCCACAGCGCCGCGAAGACCAGGATCGTGATGCCGACGACGAAGATCGCCAGCCCCTCGGTGACCGGACCGTACCGGCCCAGGTTGAACAGGCCGCCCGGGTCCTTCTCATCCTGGAGCTGCATCTTCACGTACGTGATGATCTCGCGCTTCTCATCCGGGCTGAGCTCGTTGTCGCCGAAGACCGGCATGTTCTGCGGCCCGGAGAGCATCGCCGCGTACATCTGCTCGGTCGTCGCGTCGTGCAGGCTCGGTGCGTACTTGCCCGAGGACAGGGCGCCGCCGCCGCCGCCGAAGCCGTGGCACGAGGTGCAGTTGACCCGGAACAGCGAGCCGCCGCGGGCCAGCGCCTCGGGGTTCTCCTCGAGGGTGACGGTCAGGTCACCGCTGGGCACCTGCGGGCCGCCACCCAGCTCCTGGATGTACTGGCCCAGCTGCTTGGTCTGCGCCTTGTCGAACTGCGGCGGCTTCTGCTCGGCCTGGGCCTCCTGGCGGGTCATCGGCATGCGGCCGGTGCCCACCTGGAACTCGACCGACGCCGAACCTACGCCGATGAGGCTCGGCCCGCGGCCCTCGACACCCTCGGCGTTGCGCCCGTGGCACGTGATGCAGCTGTTGTCGAAGAGCGCCTTGCCCTCCTGCGCGGACGCGGAGAGCTGGCGGTCGTCGTCGGCGAACGCACCCGGGGCGAAGGCGGTGTAGACGCCACCGGCGAGCGCGAGCGCCGCGAGCATGCGGGCCGCGGCGCCGAGCCGGCGCCGCACCCGGCTGGGCGCCGACCGCCGCCGGTTGAACACCCGGAAACGCCGGCCGGCGGGGGTGTCAGAAGTCATGGGCTGTGTCCTCTGGGTTCTCGACCTTGAAACTCACGGGCGGCGGGCGACTACTGCAGCCAATAGATCATGGCGAACAGCGCGATCCACACGACGTCGACGAAGTGCCAGTAGTACGACACCACGATCGCCGAGGTCGCCTGCGCCGGGGTGAACCGGCCCATGGTGGTTCGGATCATGTAGACGATGAAGGCGATCAGACCGCCCGTGACGTGCAGACCGTGGAACCCGGTCGTCAGGTAGAACATCGAGCCGTACCCGTCGCCGTTGAGCGTCACGCCCTCGTGCACCAGCGTCCGGTACTCGTTCGCCTGGCCCAGCACGAAGATCAGACCCATCACGAAGGTGAGCGTGAACCAGCGCCGCAGCGCGAACACGTCGCCCTTCTCCGCCGCGAAGACACCGAGCTGGCAGGTGACCGAGGAGAGAACCAGGACCACCGTGAACACGGTGGCGTACGGGACGTTGAGTACCTCGGTGTGCTCCGCCCACATCTCGGGAGCCGCGGCGCGGATCGAGAAGTACATGGCGAACAAGGCCGCGAAGAACATGAGTTCACTGGAGAGCCACACAATGGTCCCCACGCTGACCATGTTGGGTCGGGTCAGCGAGTGGATCCGGCTCTTGTCGATGGCTGCCGCAGTCACGGGCTCATTATTGCCCCGCGATCACTCGAAGATGTCGCGGGGGGCCCAATCCGGTGCGACTCCACTCCCCGTGCGCTGGTGGCCGCCCCCGGGGGCCTAGCCTCGAAGGGTGCAGCCCGTCGAATCCACCACGCTCGCGGCGGCCGCGGGGGATACTGTCCTGCCGCCGTTCAGCGTCGCCGAGATCTTCACCCAGGTCCGGCTGACCAGCCTGCTCGCCCTGTTCCTGGTGATCGCCGGCGCCGTCTACCTGTACGGCGTGCACCGGCTGCGCCGGCGCGGCGACGACTGGTCCCGGGGGCGCACGGTCGCGTTCCTGGCCGGCGGCCTGGGCTCGATCGCCGCGGTCACCGTGACCGGCCTGGAGGCCTACGACACCGCGCTGGTCAGCGTGCACATGGTGCAGCACATGGTCCTGTCCATGGTGGGCCCGATCTTCCTGGCCCTGGGCGCGCCGGTGACGCTGGCGCTGCGCACGCTGCCGGCCGCGAACCGCAAGGTGCTGCTGGCGGTGCTGCACAGCCGGGTCGCCCGGGTGCTGACGTTCCCGCTGGTCGCGTTCGGGATCTTCGTCGCGAACCCGTTCGTCCTCTACTTCACCGGGCTCTACCGGGCCACCCTGGAGCACGCCTGGCTGCACGAGTTCATCCACGTGCACTTCATCGTCACCGGATGTCTGTTCTTCTGGCCGCTGCTGGGGCTGGACCCGCTGCCGAACCGCTGGCCGTACCCGGCCCGGGCGCTGCTCATGGTGCTGTCCGTGCCGTTCCACACGGTGCTCGGGCTGACCATCATGCAGAGCCGCACGCTGCTCGGCGGCGACTGGTACCCGAGCCTGAACCTGGCCTGGTCGGACCCGTGGAACGACCAGGTGGTGGCGGGCGGCGTGCTGTGGGCCGGCGGCGAGATCGTCAGCGTCACCATGCTGGGCATCCTGGTGCTGCAGTGGATCAAGCAGTCCGAGCGCGAGGCCCGGCGGATCGACCGGGCGCTGGACCGCGCGGAGGCCGAACAGGAACGCCGCGGCGAGCCCGGCGCCGAGGCCGGGGAGGGTCACCCGGCTGCCGCGGGCCCGGCGGCGGCGACCAAGATCACAGAGCCGGCCCCGACGGTACGACCACAGCCGGACGCGCGATAGCCGGTTCGGTACCATCAGCGAGCACCTACCAGCGTGGGAACCGGGGCATACATGAGCGACGACAACAAGCCGCAGCCGGACAAGTACACAGTCCTGCTGTACAGCGACGACCTCGCGGTCCGCGACCAGCTCAGGCTGGCGATCGGCGTCCGCCCCGCCGCCGACCTGTCCGTGGAGTTCGTCGACGCCTCCACCTGGGAGGAGTGCCGGATCCTGCTGGACACCTACGAGATCGACCTGATGGTCCTCGACGGCGAGGCGGCCCCGGCCGGCGGTCTGGGCATCGCCCGCCAGACCAAGGACGAGTACGCGACCCCGCCGCCCACCTGCGTGGTGATCGCCCGCGCCGCCGATCGCTGGCTGGCCGCGTTCGCCCAGGTGGACGCCACCCTGGTGCACCCGCTCGACCCGGTGACCACCGGGCAGACCATCGCCGGCATGCTCCGCGGCCGCCGCAACGGCGTCGTCCCGCTGGGCACCATGGGCACGCTGGGCTGATGAACCCCTCCCTCGAAGGCTGATCAAAACCTCCCCCCGAAGGAGTGCCCCGGATGGGAGCACCGACCTGGCCGAACCTGCTGAGCGTCCTGCTGCGGGCGGAGGAGCTCACCGCGCAGGACACCGCCTGGGCCATGGGCGAGATCATGGCCGGCAACGCCACCCCGGTGCAGGTCGCCGGTTTCGCGGTCGCGCTGCGGGCCAAGGGCGAGACGCCCGGTGAGCTGGCCGGGCTGGTGGAGGCGATGCTGGCCAACGCCACCGTGGTCGACCTGCCCGAGGAGGTCCGGGCCGGCGCCGTGGACGTGGTCGGCACCGGCGGCGACCGGGCCCACACGGTCAACATCTCCACGATGGCCGCGATCATCACGGCGGCCGCCGGGGTCACCGTGGTCAAGCACGGCAACCGTGCCGCCTCGTCCGCCTGCGGCACCGCCGACCTGCTGGAGTTCTTCGGCATCCCGCTGGACCTCGGCCCCGAGGGCGTGGCCCGGACGGTCCGCGAGGCCGGGATCGGCTTCTGCTTCGCCGCCCGTTTCCACCCCGGCATGCGGCACGCCGCGGTGACCCGGCGTGAGCTGGGCCATCCCACGTTCTTCAACGTGCTGGGCCCGCTGACCAACCCGGCCCGGCCGCGCGCCGCCGCGGTCGGCTGCTTCGACCGGCGGATGGCGCCGGTGATGGCCGAGGTCTTCGCCCGGCGCGGCGACTCCGCGCTGGTGATGCGCGGCGAGGACGGCCTGGACGAGTTCACCACCGCGGCGCCGACCCGGGTCTGGACGGCCAAGGACGGCGTGGTCACCGAAACCGTCGTGGACGCGGTTGATCTGGGCCTGCCCCGCAGCAACCCGGGCGACCTGCGCGGCGGCGACGCGGCCTTCAACGCCGACGCCGCGCGGCGCATGTTCGCCGGCGAGAAGGGCCCGGTCCGCGACGCGGTCCTGCTCAACGCGGCGGCCGCGTTCACGGCGCACGCGGGCTTCCCCGGCGCCTTCGCCGACGCCATGCGGGCCGGCATCGACCGGGCCGCGCAGACAGTGGACTCGGGAGCGGCCACCGCGCTGCTGGGCCGCTGGGTCGAGGCCGCTCAGGCCGCGAAGGCCGCCGAGCCCGCCTGACCGGTCCGGCGGCCGGCCAAAATTTTCCTGACACGCCGGGCCGGGTTCCTCCGGTCCGCGGCGGGCCCGTGACAACGTTTGAACGACATTCGGGTCAATCCACCTTCCGGCGAAGAGGAGCCACCCGTGCGAGATCGCGAACTGCGCTGCGTCATCTGCGACATCGAGCTGCCGTTCGAGACGCCACCCTGCGTCGACGGCCACGACGAGGAGTGCCCCGAGCTGCTCTGCACACGCTGCGGCGCGGCGGAGATCGTCGCCCCGGTCACCATCCGCGTGCTGCTGTCCGCGGGCGGGTCCCGGGTGGCCCCCCAGCAGCGCCGGGCGGCCTGACCCACACCCGGAGTGCCGGTCGGCGGGAGCGGACCGGCAGCGGCGTGCTGAGCGGATCGCAGCACTCAACGGCAAAACGGAAGGCCCGCACCCCCGAGGGGTGCGGGCCTTCCGGACGTTGCGGGCCGCTCAGTGCTCGGCCGGGTGGCGGGTGCCCGAGTAGTACTCGAACAGCAGGCCGCAGGCCGCGAAGATCACCAGGACCAACCCGAACGCGACCAGCCACCACTGCCAGAACACCAGGCCCATAGCGGCGGTCGAGGCGGCCAGCGCCAGGCCGAACGGCCAGTAGCTGCCCGGGCTGAAGAAGCCGACCTCGCCGGCGCCCTCGGCGATCTCGCCGTCCTCGCGGTCCTCGGGCCGCAGGTCGATGCGCCGGGCCACGAACCAGAAGAAGCCACCGCACATCGCGCAGAGCAGGGCGGAGAGAGACAGCGCGATGAAGCCGATCCACTCGAGCTGACCGACCTCGGCGCGGGTGTAGAAGGCGTAGACCACGGCCGCGCCGAACAGGAACAGGGCGACGCCGGCGAAGATCTTGTATTCGGTCTTCAACTCGGGCCCCTACTTCCCCGCCGCGGTGGCGCCGGACTGGTTCCAGCCCTGGTCGGTCCGCCGGCTGTCGAACGGCTGCGTGGTGGTGGCGAAGCTCTGGTCGCCGGTGTAGCCGATCGCACCCATGGCGTCCTGGGTGGAGCCGCCGGCCACCTTGGCGGCGAGGAACTGGTCGAACTTCTCCGGGGAGACGACCACCAGCTCGAACTGCATGAAGGCGTGGTAGGTGCCGCAGAGCTCGGCGCAGCGACCGACGTAGCGGCCCTCCTTGTCGAGGGTCACCTCGAAGGTGTTGCGCACGTTGCCCGGGAACACGTCACGCTTGAAGAGCATCTCCGGCACCCAGAACGAGTGGATGACGTCGCGGCTGGTCTCCTCGAAGCGGATCTTCTTGCCCGTGGGCAGGACCAGCAGCGGGATGACGTCGGTCGAGCCGAGCGTCGACGCGACCGTCTTCGCCTCCGCGCCGGGCGCGTCGCGGTAGTTGAACTGCCAGTTCCACTTGAACGCGACGACCTCGACGGTCATGTCCGGCTTGGCCGACAGCTTGTCCACGTCGGTCTGCACGATCGCCGTGTAGTAGAAGAGCACCGCGACGATCAGCACCGGGGTCACCGTGTACAGGACCTCGAGCGGCATGTTGAACCGGGTCTGCACGGGCAGGTTGTCACCGCGCTTGCGATACCGGATGACGCACCAGAAGATCAGGCCCCAGACGAAGACGCCGACCACCAGGGCCGCGATCGTCGACGCGATCCAGAGGTCGTACATCTTGTGGGCCTGCAGGCTGATGCCGCCCTCGGGCCAGCCGAAACCGCCGAAGGCTCCGCCGACGCCGTTCAGCGAACAGCCCGACAGCAGGGCCAGCAGCATGGCACCACCGACACCGAGCCCGGCGAGCCGTACGACACGCGGTCGCGCGACCGAACTCCTTGAGACCACCTGCTCCTGCCTCCCTGAAGCACCGCCCGGTGCGCCGAATCCGGACACCAGCGGCAAGGTGTCACCGACGGTCGCACACTACTCGACCTGGCCGGGTCCCCCGGGGACCGGGGGTCGGATCTTCGGGCTGCCCCCGAAACCCCTGATCATGTGGACGATACCGTTCGGAGGGTGGAAAACACGCCCGATCCTGCGTACCTCGACGCGGCCAGTGCGGCTCCGCTGCATCCGGTCGCCCGCGAGGCTCTGTTCGCCGCCCTGGCCGACGGTTGGGCCGATCCCGACCGGCTCTATGCCGCCGGCCGGCGGGCCCAGCAGCTTCGCGAGGCGGCGCACGCCAGCATGGCCGAATCCCTCGGGGTACGCCCCGACGAGGTGTCCTTCCTGTCCTCGGGCACGGCCGCGGTGCACGCCGCCGTCCTGGGCGGGCTCGCGGGGCGGGCCCGGGCCGGCCGCACCCTGGTCCACTCGGCGATCGAGCACTCGGCGGTGCTGCACGCCGCGGCGCGGGCGGGCACGGCGGTGCCGGTCGGGGTCGACCTCGCCGGCCGGCTCGACGTGGACGCGTGGCGGGCGGCCGTCGGCGCGGACGGGGTGGCCCTGGCCGCCCTGATCAGCGCGAGTCACGAGGTCGGCACCGTGCAACCGGTCACCGCCGCCGCCGAGGCGTGCGCCGAGCACGGCGTCCCGCTGCTCGTCGACGCCGCACAGTCGGTCGGCCGGGTGCCGGTGCCGCCGGGGTGGTCACTGCTGACGGCCAGCGCGCACAAGTGGGGCGGGCCGCCGGGGGTGGGCGTGCTGGTGGTGCGCAAGGGGGTGCGGTGGCTGTCGCCGTACCCGGGTGATGATCGTCACCGGCCGCGGCCGGTCGGCGCGCTCGATCTGCCGGCCGTGGTCGCGGCCGCGGCCTCGCTGCGGGCCGTGCTGGCCGAGGCGCCGGCCGAGGCCGTCCGGCTGGCCGCGCTGGTGGACCGGATCCGGGCGACCGTCGCGGCCACCGTGCCCGACGTCGAGGTGGTCGGCGACCCGGCGCGGCGGCTGCCGCACCTGGTCACGTTCTCCTGCCTGTACGTCGACGGCGAGGCCCTGCTGCACGCGCTCGACCGGCAGGGCTTCGCGGTCTCGTCGGGCTCCTCCTGCACGGCCTCGACGCTGCGGCCCAGTCACGTGCTGGAGGCGATGGGGGTGCTCAGCCACGGCAACGTGCGGGTGTCGCTGCACCGGCGGACGACCGAGGCCGAGGTGGACCGGTTCCTGACGGTCCTGCCCGGCACGGTCGCCGCGATCCGGCGGGAGGCGGGGATGTGATCGAGGTGGACGCGCGCGGCCGGCGCTGCCCGCTGCCGATCATCGACCTGGCCCGGCGGATGCCGTCGGTGCCGGTCGGCGCGGTCGTCCGGGTGCTGGCGGACGACCCGGCGGCGGCCAACGACATCCCGGCGTGGTGCCGGCTGAAGGGCCAGGAGTACGTGGGCAGCCCGGCCCCGGACGTCTACGAGGTGCGCAGGGTCAGGTAGTCGACGACCGGGCCGACCGGGTCCGTGGCCAGGTGCGTGTCCACCACCAGGCGCGGGCCCAGGTAGGGCTCGTACTCGGTCTGGCGCTCCAGCACCCGCACCCAGTCCGGGATGTCGCCTTTAGTCCGTTCTAGGGTGGCGGGCGGGGCGGTTGGATGGCGATCGTGGGTGCGGGCCGCATACCGGGTCTCGACCCGGCGGCGGTGCTCGGCGTCGTCGCCGCAGACCACCTCGACGACCCGCAACGGCACGCCGAGGCGCTCCGCCAGCTCGACCCAGAGCTGCCGGGCCGCCTTCACCGGGTTCACCGCGTCGATGATCACGTGGTGGCCCATCCGCAGCTGGGTCTCCGCGAGGGCCGCCACCACCCCGTACGCGGCGTAGCCGGGCCGGGGTTCGGTGACGTCGTAGGCGCCCATCGTGAAGTCGACCGTGTCCACCGCCAGCACGGCGGCCGGCAGCACCGTCCCCACCTGCTCGGCCAGCGTGCTCTTACCCACGCCCGGCAGGCCGGCGAAGACGGCGAGGACCTGCATGCGGCTAGTTCGCGGCCGGCAGGTGCGGCTGGACGTCGGCGGCGGCCTCGTCGCCGTAGGAGTCGGCGAGGCGCTTGAGGAAGTAGTCGATCTTGACGTCGTACTCCTGCGGGCCGACCGTCTCCAGCACCAGCGCGGCGATCAGCGAGCCCACCTGCGCGGCCCGTTCGAGGCCGACGCCCCAGCCCAGGGCGGCGAAGAAGCCGGCCCGGAAGCCGTCGCCGACGCCGGTCGGGTCGTCCGGGACGACGTCCCGGGCGACCGGCACGTGGATCCGCTCGATCCCCCGGCCGGTGATCTCCACACCGTCCTTGCCCAGCGTGGTGACCCGGACCCGGACCTGCTCGAGGACCTGCTCGCCGGTGAGGCCGGCCTTGGTCTCCAGCAGCGAGCGCTCGTAGTCGTTGGTCAGCAGGTACTCCGCGCCGCTGATCAGCGTCAGCACGTCGGTGCCCTCCATCCGGGCGAGCTGCTGCGACGGGTCGGCGGCGAACGCGTAGCCGCGGGTCCGGCACTCCTGCGAGTGGCGGATCATCGCGGCCGGGTCGTTCGCGCTGACCAGCACCAGGTCGAGACCGCCCGCGCGCTCGGCGACCGGGGCCAGCTCGATGTTGCGCGCCTCGCTCATCGCGCCGGCGTAGAACGACGCGATCTGGTTCAGGTCGTCGTCGGTGGTGCAGACGAAGCGGGCCGTGTGCGCGACCTCACTGACGTGCACCGAGTCACAGTCGACCCCGTGCCGCTCGAGCCAGGACCGGTAGTCGGCGAAGTCGGCACCGACCGCGCCGACCAGGATCGGGCGCAGGCCGAGCTTGCCCATGCCGTACGCGATGTTCGACGCCACGCCGCCGCGCCGCACGACCAGGTCGTCGACCAGGAACGAGAGCGAGACCTTGTGCAGCTGGTCGGCGATCAACTGCTCGGCGAACTTGCCGGGGAAGTGCATCAGGTGGTCGGTGGCGATCGAGCCGGTAACGGCGATCTTCATGTCGGCCCTCGAGGTCGGGTGCGATTACCGGGTGAGCCTACCGGCCGTCGACTCCGCCGACATCCGGGCGTCACCTGGCGGACATGCGCAACGGCCGCCCCCTCCAGCGAGGGGACGGCCGTTGGGAAAGCGGATCAGTGGAACGAATCACCACAGGCGCAGGAGTTCTGCGCGTTCGGGTTGTCGATGGTGAAACCCTGGGCGTCGATACGGTCGGCGAAGTCGATCGTGGCACCCGCCAGGTACGGCGAGCTCATCCGGTCCACCACGACCTCGACGCCGTCGAAGTCGGCGACGATGTCGCCGTCCAGCGACCGCTCGTCGAAGAAGAGCTGGTACCGCAGGCCGGAACAGCCGCCGGGCTGTACGGCGATGCGCAGGCGCAGGTCGTCGCGACCCTCCTGCGCGATGAGACGCTTGACATTGGCGGCCGCGACGTCGGTCAAGATGACGCCGGTCGGCGCGGCCGTGGTGGCCTCGGTCGACTCGGTGTGCGCTTCAGTGGTCACGGTGCGGTTCTCCTGCCGGTCCGGTGATGTGCCGTACCGGCCAACGCTAACTCTGTTCGGGTGTATTCCCAATTGCCGGGGCCGAGATGTCGCCCACGGGTCACCTGCTCCACTGCCGCGCCAGGCTCGCGGCGACCTCACGCAGGCCACGGGCGGGCTCGGCCAGCGCCTGCGCCTCGGAGCCGAAGTGCTCGACCAGCGCGTACGTCTCGGTGACGCCGGCGCCGGCAGCCTCGCGGTGGCCGGTCTCGTTACGCCCGGCGATGACCACGCAGGGCAGGCCGCGGTCGCGGGCGCCGTTGGCGATGCCGGCGGCGACCTTGCCGCGCAGCGACTGGTGGTCGAACGAGCCCTCGCCGGTGATCACCAGGTCCGCCGCGTCGAGCTGCTCCTCGAGCCCGATCAACGCCGTGACCAGGCCGATGCCGGAGATCACCCGGCCGCCGAGGGCGAGCAGGGCGGCGCCGATCCCGCCGGCCGCGCCGCCGCCGGGCAGGGTCCGCAGGTCGGGCACGCCGAACGCCTGCTCCAGCACGCCGGCGAAGTGGTCCAGGGCCGCGTCCAGCCGCAGCACGTCCTCGCGGGTGGCGCCCTTCTGCGGGCCGTAGACGTTGCTGGCGCCGTGCAGGCCGACCAGCGGGTTGTCGACGTCGGTGGCGGCCACGATCCGGGCGTTCCGCAGCCGCGGGGTGCCGTCGATCGCGGCCGCGGTGATCAGCGGCCGGCCGCCGTACGGCAGCGCGTAGCCGTTGCCGTCGATCGGGGCGGCGCCCAGCGCGGCCAGCATCCCGGCGCCGGCGTCGTTGACCGCGGAGCCGCCGAGGCCCACCACGATCTCGGCGACGCCGGCTTCCACCGCGGCGGCGAGCAGCAGGCCCAGCCCGTACGAGGTAGCGGTGTTGACGTCCCGCTCCTGCTTGCTCAGCAGGTGCAGGCCGCAGGCCTGGGCGCTCTCCACGTAGGCCGTGCCGTTGACCAGCAGCACCTCGCCACGGGCCGGGCGGCCCAGCGGGTCGACGGTGTCGACCGGGAGCCGGCGGCCGCCGAGCGCGGTGCCGAGCACCTCGACGAAGCCGGGGCCGCCGTCGGAGAGCGGGCGCAGCACGGTCTCGTCGCCGGGCGCGGTGGCGTGCCAGCCCTCGGCCACCGCGGTGGCGACCTCGGAGGCGGTCAGCGTGCCGGCGAACTTGTCGGGGCAGATCAATACGCGCACGCTGCGAAAGTACAGGTATCGCACAGGTGGCGGTGTCACGCTGGGTGGCATGGCCACTCTCATGCAGCGACTGCAGATGTTCCTGCGCAGCCCGAAGGGGCAGAAGATCGTCCAGCAGGGCCAGCGTCAGCTGGCCAAGCCGGAGAACCAGGAGAAGCTGCGCCGGCTCGCGACCAAGTTCCAGGGCCGCCGGCGCTGAGTGCCCTAGGACACTCTCTCCTCGGCCGACGGCGCGGCAACCTTGTGGAAACATGGTTGCCGTGACGTCGACCTGGACCGAACCCGGAAACACCGCCACGGCGCTGCTGCTGCTCGGCCGCGGCACCGATCCCGCCAGCGAGCGTGGCGTCGACTGCCCCGGTGATCTGCCGGCGCCCAGCGACCCCGACCTGGTCGCCCGCGCCACGGCGGCCAAGGCCGCGCTCGGCGACCGGGTCTTCGTGCTGGGCCACCACTACCAGCGTGACGAGGTCATCCAGTTCGCCGACGTCACCGGCGACTCGTTCAAGCTCGCCCGCGAGGCCGCCGCCCGGCCCGGGGCCGAGTTCATCGTCTTCTGCGGCGTGCACTTCATGGCCGAGAGCGCGGACATCCTGACCGGCCCGAGCCAGCAGGTGATCCTGCCCGACCTGGCGGCCGGCTGCTCGATGGCCGACATGGCCGTGCTGGGCCAGGTGGAGACGGCCTGGGAGCAGTTCACCGACCTGGGCATCGCCGGCGACATCGTCCCGGTCACCTACATGAACAGCTCCGCCGACATCAAGGGCTTCGTCGGGCGCAACAACGGCGTGGTGTGCACCTCGTCCAACGCCAAGCGGGCCCTGGACTGGGCCTTCGAGCGGGGCCCGTCCGACCACCCCACCACCGCCCTTGACCGGACTGAAGGCAGCCCGAAGGTCTTCTTCCTGCCCGACCAGCACCTGGGTCGCAACACCGCGGTGCTCGACATGGGCTTCGAGCTCGACGACTGCGTGCTCTACGACCCGCACAAGCCGGACGGCGGCCTCACCGCCGAGCAGCTCCGCGACGCCAAGATGATCCTCTGGCGCGGGCACTGCTCGGTGCACGGCCGGTTCACCATCGACAGCGTGCGCGAGGTGCGCGAGCGGGTCCCCGGCGTGCGGGTGCTGGTCCACCCCGAGTGCAAGCACGAGGTGGTCCGCGCGGCCGACGAGGTCGGTTCGACGGAATACATCATCCGGGCCCTCGACGCGGCGCCGGCCGGCTCGGCCTGGGCGGTCGGCACCGAACTCAACCTGGTACGCCGAATGGCCCTCGCCCATCCGGACAAGCACATCACCTTCCTGGACCGGACGGTCTGCTACTGCTCGACGATGAACCGCATCGATCTGCCGCACCTGGTGTGGGCGCTCGAGGAGCTCGTCGCGGGCCGCGTGCCGAACCAGATCACCGTCGATCCGGAGACCACGAAGTACGCACGGGTGGCCCTCGACAAGATGCTGGCGCTCCCGTAAAAACTCACTCTGAGTAACTGTCGATGAGCCGAGCGCACGGCCGTACCTTTTTCTTGGCTTAATCATCAGCAATTCGTGCCGCCTTGGGCGTTGTGATGATTTCTGCTCTGGTCACGCAGGGCTATGCTGCCCGGGCGGCAGCCGCCGGTCCCCCATCGTCGGCTGCACCCCCTGACCGCATCCGGGCGCGCTGACGCGCCCGCCTCTGGAGGTTGCGTTGACCGACGACGTCCTGGCCGTACACGGCGGTACGCCGCTGCACGGGCAGATCCGGGTCCGTGGCGCCAAGAACCTGGTTTCCAAGGCCATGGTGGCCGCCCTGCTGGGCGAGACCCCCAGCCGGCTCTTCGACGTGCCGCGCATCCGCGACGTGGAGGTCGTCCGCGGCCTGCTCGGCCTGCACGGGGTCATCGTCACCGATGGCGCCGACGACGGCGAGCTGGTCATGGACCCCACGAACGTGGAGAGCGCCAGCAGCGACGAGATCAACGTGCACGCCGGCTCGAGCCGGATCCCGATCCTGTTCTGCGGCCCGCTGCTGCACCGTCTCGGGCACGCGTTCATCCCGGACCTGGGCGGCTGCCACATCGGGCCGCGCCCGATCGACTTCCACATCCAGGCGCTGCGCCAGTTCGGCGCGGTCGTCGACAAGACGCCCGAGGGCATGCACCTGACGGCGCCCAACGGGCTGCACGGCACGAAGCTGGAGCTGCCGTACCCGAGCGTGGGCGCCACCGAGCAGGTGCTGCTCACCGCGGTGCGCGCCGAGGGCGTGACCGAGCTGCGCAACGCGGCCATCGAGCCGGAGATCATGGACCTGATCTGCGTGCTGCAGAAGATGGGCGCGATCATCACGGTGCACACCGACCGGGTCATCGAGATCCTCGGCGTACCGAAGCTGCACGGCTACAACCACAAGCCGATCCCGGACCGGATCGAGGCCGCCAGCTGGGCCGCGGCCGCGCTCGCCACCCGCGGCGAGATCGAGGTGCTGGGCGCCCAGCAGGCCGACATGATGACGTTCCTGAACGTCTTCCGCTCCATCGGCGGCGAGTTCGAGATCACCGACGCCCGGGTGGCCCGCACCGGCGTGACCGGCGTCGAGGGCGGCATCAAGTTCTGGCACCCGGGCGGCGAGCTCAACGCCGTGGCGCTGGAGACCGACGTGCACCCGGGCTTCATGACCGACTGGCAGCAGCCCCTGGTGGTGGCCCTGACCCAGGCCCGCGGCCTGTCGATCATGCACGAGACGGTGTACGAGCAGCGCCTGGGCTACACCGACGCGCTGAACGCGATGGGCGCGACCATCCAGGTCTACCGCGACTGCCTCGGCGGCACCCCGTGCCGCTTCGGCCGCCGCAACTTCAAGCACTCCGCGGTCATCGCCGGCCCGAGCAAGCTGCACGCGGCCGACCTGGTGATCCCGGACCTGCGGGCCGGCTTCAGCCACCTGATCGCGGCGCTGGCCGCCGAGGGCACGAGCCGGGTCTACGGCGTCGACCTGATCAACCGCGGCTACGAGGACTTCGAGGGCAAGCTGGCCGCCCTCGGCGCCCTGGTCGAGCGCGTCTGAGTTCCCTTTTCCCGAAACCGCGCCGGCCGCTGGTCGGCGCGGTTTCAGGTTTTCCGGCCGACTTGGCTACGCTGCTCACGTGCCCTCGCTGTTTCGCCGAAAGTCCACCGACCTCGTCTCCGACGCCACCGCCACGGTGACCGCCGAGCCCGAGCACTCGGCCACGTCCAAGCCCAAGGCCTACACGCCCTCGAAGAAGGAACTCGGCGTCGCCACGCCGAAGCGCACGAGCGCCCAGCGCCGGCACGACAAGGCGCAGGCCCCGGCCAACCGGCGCGAGGCGTACAAGCAGATGCGCGAACGCCAGAAGGTCGAGCGGGCGGAGTCCGCGGCGGGCATGCGAGCGGGCGACGAGCGCTACCTGCTGGCCCGCGACCGAGGCCCGGAACGCGCCCTGGTCCGCAACATCGTCGACGCCAAGCGCACGGCGGGCACCTGGTTCTTCGCGGGCGCGATCATCGTCTTCATCGGCTCGACGGGCGCCATGCCGACGGTGGTGCAGCTGGGCGCCAATCTGCTCTGGGCGATCCTGGCCATCGCGGTGGTCATCGACAGCGTGCTGATCTCCCGCAAGGTGAAGAAGCTGGTCACGGAGCGGTTCCCGGATACTTCGCAGCGGATGGGGTCGCTTTATCTCTACGGGATGATGCGCGGGCTGACCTTCCGCCGGATGCGCGTCCCTAAGCCTCAGGTGGAATTGGGCGACAAGGTCTGAATTTTATTGCGGTCGTGCCTGGTTGCATGGTGCTGACCGTCGCTCCCGCCGAACGCAGGGTGGTTGCATGTTCTATCCGCTGCCTGGTGGTTGCATGGGGGGCTTGGGGGCGGGGATAACCCACTCCGGGCGGTCAGGCTTGGTCCCTGCGTGGGTCATCCCCGCCCCCAAGCCCGTTGTGGTCAGCTTTGTTGCCTCTCCGCCGGCTCGGGTCGCTGATCGGCCAGCGGTCTTGTCACGCTGGGCGTGACCGACTCGCGATGAGTTTCACCTGGACGCCTCCTGCGGGTTGCTTATCAGCGCACGCCGCAGCCGCCGTCTCGTCCTCGCCCCGCCTTGTCCAGCCCTCAGCTCGCCGTTTCTTCCAGTCCGCCACGCCCTCGCGTCGCCCCGCCCTGCCCTGCCCCGCCACGCCCTGCCGCGCCTGCGCTCCACCCGCCGCGCTCTGCCTCGCCGCGCGCTGTCGCGCCAGTCCCGCCCGCCGCGCCCTACCCCTGCCGCGCCGCCCCTTCCACCCTGCCTCGGCTCGCCCAGCCCCCGAACTCTCCCGCCTTGGTGGAGCGCCCGCCTCGCCCCGCCCTGCCCAGCCCCGCCCTGCCCAGCCCCGCCCTGCCCAGCCCTGCCCAGCCCTGCCCAGCCCTGCCCAGCCCAGCCGCGCCCTGCCCTGCCCTGCCCAGCCCTGCCCCGCCGCGCCCTGCCTAGCAACCCCCCACCTCGCCCTGCCCCACCTCGCCCTGCCCCACCTCGCCCTGCCCCACCTCGCCCGCCTGCCGATGTCCGCCCGCCACACCCGCTCGCAGCGCCTTGGTTCGCTCTGCCCCTTTTGCGCGACTTGCAGGTCTCGTTATGCCACTTTCGCCCGACCTGTGTGTCTTGTGGGGACTCGGGCGCTGGCCAGGAGCCACTGCCACAGCACGTGCCGGGGCTCGGACTCGTCGACGAGGGCTCTGATTGCGGATCTTGGTGAGTTGAGGTGCTGCTAGAGAGTCTTTTGCGTGGTTGGTGTATCGGGCGATGGCAATAGCCCGCCGGAGTGACGTGGGCCGCGCGCCGACCGCTACCGACGCGCAAGATTTCGATCTTGTTGATGTGGGGTGAGCTCCGAACCTTAAGTCCACAAGATTGACAATTCGCTGCCCGCTTCGTGACTTTTACGCCCTTTGTTCCCTGAGGATTCCTGCGGTGTGAGAATCCTGCTCAATATGTGGGCCGGTGCTGCGGGTTCGGCGGTGGGCAGGCCTCCGGCAATGCTTGGCGCGGCCGTTCGGCGCGGCAGAAGCGTGTCGCCCGTCCGGGGATGGCGATCGATCATCACAACAGCCATGCAAAAGACTCTAGATCGGTTTTGCATTCCAAGATCTGGTGCGGGCTGCGCGGCGACTGACCGTGGTGCGTGGTGGCTAGCTCGGGTTCGAGATCGGCCGGGCAAGGGCGGTCGACGACTGAGCGTCGGAGGCGGGAGCCCGGAACCATGTCGTTGCCAGGGAGCCGGAACACATGTCGGCGCCAGGGAGCCGGACCGCATAGCGGCACCTGGGAGCCGGACCACATAGCGGCGCCAGGGAGCCGGACCACATAGCGGCGCCAGGGAGCCGGACCACATAGCGGCGCCAGGGAGCCGGACCACATAGCGGCGCCAGGGAGCCGGACCACATAGCG
>NZ_JBITLX010000026.1:0-18189 GCF_044465625.1 Actinoplanes sp. NPDC049599 | reverse complement strand
AGCGGCACCTGGGAGCCGGACTCCATGTCGGTGCCGGGGAGATCGTGGCGCCGGGCCGTTGGGCCTGGGTGGCGAGGGCCGTGGGTGCGGGTTGCTGCGCCCGATGGGGCTATTCGATGCCGGTCAGGCGGAGGAGGGCTGCCGTTGCTGCCGCCGCTACGACCACCACCACGAACGGCGCGCGACGCCATGCCAACAGCGCGCCCATTGCCACTCCCGCCGGCCGGGCGATTCCCGCGAAGCCGGCGCCCTCCGTCAGGGCCGCCGTTGTCGCCAGGGCCGCCAGCAGGGACGCCGCCGCCATCGGGAGCAGCCGTTGCAGCGGATCGGACAGTTCGAGGCGGTCGCGGAGCAGCACCCCGCCCAGCCGCATCGTGTACGTTCCCACGGCCAGCGTCAGGATCGCCGCGATCAGCATGGCGCCTCCTCGGTCTCCCGCGACGGGCTCCCGGCGTCCGATCCGCCCCGGGGCAGCAGGAGCACTGCCAGCCCCACCAGCGCGCACAGCACCGGCAGACCGGCGGGCAGCACCGGTGTCAGCGCCACCGCCACCGCCGCTCCCAGCAGCGCCACCAGCCGGGTGTCGCGGTCACGCAGCGACGGCATCAGCAGTGCGATCAGCCCGGCCGGGAAGGCGGCGTCCAGGCCCAGGGACGCCGGGTCGCCGGTTGCGCCGCCCAGCCAGACGCCCAGGGCCGTGCCGGTGTTCCACGAGGTGAACAGCGTGATGCCGATCAGCCAGTACGTGCGGCGGCGGCGCACCGGGTCGGTTTCGGCCAGGGTGAATGCCACCACCTCGTCGGTCATCAGGTGGCTGCCGATCAGCCGGTCGCGCCACCGGGCGCCGATCGTTGCCGACACCGCCAGCCCGAACGGCAGGTGGCGGGCGTTGAGCAGCAGGCCGGCCAGGACCGCGGCGATCGGGTTGCCGGCCGCGATCAGGCCGACGGCGAGGAACTGGGCGCCGCCCGCGAACACCGCGGTGGACATCAGGAACGGCACCCACGTCGGCAGCCCGTACGTGATCGCGATGGCGCCGAACGACGCACCCACCGCGATCATCGCCGCCGCGATGGCGGCCGCGTCGCGCAGCAGTGCCCGGTCCGGCGTTCGGGTTGGCGTACGCATGGTTCAAAATAATGAACGACGGGCCTGGCGTTCGTCAAACCGAACGATGCGATCGACGGAGTGAACATGTCGGAACCGCTCGCCACCATCGCCCTCGCTCTGCGCCGCGAGCGGGAACGGGTCGGCATCTCGCTGGCCGAGCTCGCCCGGCGCGCCGGGCTGGCCAAGTCCACCCTCTCCCAGCTGGAGTCCGGCACCGGTAACCCCAGCGTGGAGACGCTCTGGTCGCTCGGGGTGGCGCTGGGCGTGCCGTTCAGCCGGCTGGTCGAGCCGCCCGCGCCGCTGATCCGGGTGGTCCGGGCCGGCGAAGGGCCGCGGCTGCAGTCGGACCACGCCGACTTCTTCGCCACGCTGCTCACCGCCGGCAGCGCGCACACCCGGCGTGACCTCTACGTGATGGAGCTGGAGCCCGGCGGCTCGCGGCAGGCGGACGCGCACCTGCCCGGCAGCATCGAGCACCTGGTCGTGGCTGCCGGCCGGTTACGGGTGGGGCCGGAGCACGAGGAGGTCGACCTGGGCCCCGGCGACTACGTGACCTTCCCCGGCGACATCGCGCACCGGTACCAGGCGCTCGAGCCCGGCACCTGGGCGGTGCTGCTGATGGAACATCGCTAGGAGGCGTACAGGCGGGCCACCACGTCCTCGATGTCCGGCTCGACCAGGGACAGGTCGCGCAGGGAGCGCAGCGCCGCCAGCCGCGCCACCACCGGACCCGCCGCGTCCGAGAGCAGGTCGAACGAGGCGCGGTGCCCCTCGGCCGCCAGCGAGACGAGCGTCGCGCCCTCGACCGTGAAGCCGGCCGGCAGCGGCTCGTCCAGGTCCACCACCAGGCGGCGGCGGGAGCCGTACCGGGCGTGCAGGGCCTCGATGGTGCCGTCGTGCACGACCCGGCCGTGGTCGATCACCACCAGCCGGCGGCAGAGCCGTTCGATGTCGGCCAGGTCGTGGGTGGTCAGCACCAGCGTGACGTCGCCGGTCGCGCCCAGCTCGGCCAGGAACGAGCGCACGGCCTGCTTGCTCACCACGTCCAGGCCGATGGTCGGCTCGTCCAGGAACAGCACCTGCGGGCCGTGCAGCAGGGCCGCGGTCAGCTCGCCGCGCATCCGCTGGCCCAGGGAGAGCTGCCGGACCGGGGTGTCCAGGAAGCCGTCCAGGTCCAGCAGGCCGACGCAGCGGCGCAGCCGGGCCGCGTGCTCGGTGGCCGGCACCCGGTAGATGTGCCGGAGCAGCCCGAACGACTCCCGCAGCGGCAGGTCCCACCAGAGCTGCGAGCGCTGCCCGAAGACCACCCCGATCCGCAGCGCCAGCCGGGTGCGCTCGGGCACCGGCGTCAGCCCGCACACCGACACCGTCCCGGACGACGGGGTCAGCACGCCGGTGAGCATCTTGAGCGTGGTGGACTTGCCGGCGCCGTTCGGGCCGATGTAGCCGAGCATCTCGCCGCGCTCGATCCGCAGGTTGATGCCGTCGACGGCGGTCACCACGCGTTTCGTGCGGCGCAGGCGGCCGGCTTTGATCCGTACCGTGAAGTCCTTGCGCAGCTCGCGCATCTCGATCATGAGCCAGTGCTCCGGTAGTGACGGACGCCGGATCGCCAGACGGCGGCGGCGATGCCGGCCGCAGCGAGCGCGACCAGCGGCGAGACGAAGCCGGTCCAGCCCGGCAGGCCGAGCGGGTCGGCCCGGCCGAGCAGCGCCAGCGCCGGCTGGTAGGCCACAAAACCAAAACCCAGGCCGTACGCGAAGACGCCGCGGAACCAGCCCGCATAGACCGGTACGGGGTACGAAGTGAAGTCCCGCCCGCCGTAGGTGAACGCGCTGCCGATCTCCCCGGAGTCCACCCACCAGAACGCCAGGCTGGCGCTGAGCACGAAGATGGAGCCGAAGAACACCCCGCCGGCGACCGGGGCGAGCAGCACCAGCAGCACCCGCGCCGGCGTCCAGTCGAGGTCGTTGACCCGCAGGGCCGCCACGAGCACCACGCCGGCCAGCACCAGCCGCAGGGCCTTGCGCAGCGGCAGGTCCATCAGCACCAGCTGGGTCAGCGCGCCCAGCGGCCGGACCAGCACCGAGTCCATCATCCCGGTCCGGACGTACGTCTTGAGCCGGTCGATGTTGCCGACCGCGAAGTCGGCCAGGTTGAAGGCGCAGGAGGAGAGGCTGACCATCAGGATCGCCTCGGGCAGCGTGAACCCGGCCACGGTCCGGGTGGCCCGGAAGATCACCAGGACGGCGATGACGTCGAACGCCGTACCCCCGATGTTGGTGACCATCTCCACCCAGAAGGACGCCCGGTACGACAGCACCGACCGCCACTGGCCACCCAGCAGCGCGGCGTACGCGCGCAGCTCAGCCACCCTGGGCCACCAGCCGGCGTTCGGCGCGGCGCTGCACCAGCGCGGCGAGCGCCAGCAGCGCCGCCGCCCAGCAGGCCTGCAGCGCGACCAGGCCGAGCTGCCGCGCCGGCGGATCCACCTCGATCAGCACGTCGAGCGGCGTCTGCAGCAGCCCGGGGAACGGCGTGGCCACCCAGAGCGTGACGGCGAGCCAGTCGGGCAGGAACCGCAGCGGGAAGTAGAGACCGGCGAGCACGCCGGCGGACAGCGTCCACAGGGTGATCGGCCCGCGGGCGTCGTGCAGCCAGTAGGCGGTGGCGTTGACCAGGAACCGCATACCCAGGCTGCCGACCACCGCGAGCAGCACGGAGAGCCCGAACAGCGGCACGGTGTACCAGCGGCCGGGCAGGTACAGGTCGAAGAAGATCAGCCCGACCAGCACCGGCGGCACGAACCGGAAGATCAGCGCGTGCAGGGCCCGGCCCAGGTCCGGGGCGAGGTAGCCGATCACCGGATGCACCGGCCGCAGCAGGTCGGCGGTGACCTCGCCGGTGCGGATCCGCTCGGCCAGCTCGCTCCAGCCCCAGAGCGAAACTACGCTGAGCAACCCCTGACCCACCCACACGAAAGTGGCGAGCTGCATCGGGCCGTAACCGGCGGGCCGGCCGCCCACCGCGCCGGCCGCGACGGCGAGCAGCACGTAACACCGGAGGAACCCGAAGACGATGTTCGTGAACGATCCGGCTATGGTCGCCTGCCGGTAGGTGGTGAACCTCCGGAAACCCGACCATGCGAGCGCACCGAAAGTAGTGAGGAACTCCCGGAACGGACGGTGCGGAGAGATCTGAGGCACCCTGGCGTCGAGCCGGTCCACGCCGTTAATCTCCTTCCACAACCCCCGCAGCGGAGCCGGGCGACTGTACCCGGTGCCCCGCCCTGCCACCGAGCTATTTCCGACAAGGTGGATATTCGTCGTGACGGAGCGTAACCAGCCATCCGGCGCCCAGAGGGCTGCCCGATGAACGGTTGGAGCTCGCACTCCGGCGCGGACCGCTGGGACGACGAACCCGCCTGGGTGTACGAGATCACCTGGGAGTGGGAACCCCTGCCGGGCCAGCGCTACCCGGGCGACCCGGGCCGCCGCCGCGCGGTGCACCACCCTGTCTACGACGCGTCCCGCGCGGCCGAGGCGGCATCGGCCTGGGACGCCGACTTCCGCCAGATCGCCCAGGCCTCCGGCCCGCCGGCCCCGTCGTCGGGCGGCCCGTCAACGGCCCGCCCGATCTCCCCGGCGGCGGGTCGCGCCACGGTCGGCCGTCCGCCCCAGCCACCGCCGTCGTGGTCCGGCCCCGAGGAGCAGGGGTACGCCCCACCGGCGACTCGGACACCGTACGTAGCGGGCGCGACATCACCACCGCAACAACAGGGCCCGTCCTGGAACAGGCCGGTGCCACTACCGGAACGCCTGGAACGCCCCCAATCCGCACCCCCGCTGTACGGCGAACCGGCCCGGCCGGACCAGCAGCGCCCGGGCGCCGGCGCGTACCCGGCACCGCACGAGGGTCCGCCGGACCCCCGGCAGCGGGTGGATCCGCGGTTCCAGGACGCCCGGTACCAGTCGGGCCCGCAGACGTCGGACAGCCGGTTCGCGGCGGATGCTCGCTTCCCGGACGGACGTTCCGTCGACGGGCGCGGTGCTGCTGGGCGTCCGGGCGCTGACCAGCGCCGGGCCGAGCCCGATACTCACCGTCCCGAGCCGGACCCGCGACGGGCTGAGGCGGATCAGCGGCGCTCAGACTCTGACCCACGTCGCTCCGAGCTTGACCCGCGACGGCCCGAGGCCGACCCGCGACGGGCCGAGGCGGACCCGCGACGGCACGAGCCTGGTCCTCGGCGGCCCGAGGCGGACCCGCGTCGGCCTGAGGTGGACCCGCGACGCCTTGAGGCCGACCCGCGTCGGCCCGAGGCGGACCCGCGACGGGCCGAGGTCGACCCGCGGTGGTCCGGGTCGGATCAGCGGCGGCCTGAGATGGACCAGCGGCGGCCGGATGCGCGGTATCCGGGTCAGGACCCGCGGTACCCCGTTCAGCAGGGGCGCCCCGAGCCCCGCCCGGCGCAGCGGACCGGACCCGAGGCGCCGCCGGCGGCCCGGCCCGGCGCGGACTACGTCCCGTATCGGATCGGCCCGGCGTCGCAGTCGCCGTCACGGCCCGCGACGGAACCGCACTCCGGCGCCGGGCCCGTCCCGGAAACGCCGGCTGCGGCCGCGGCACGCCCGGAAACTCCGGCCCGTCCCGGCGAACAGTTCTACGGACCGCGGACCGCACCGGCGCCGCAGCACCAGCCGGCCCGCCCGGTCAGCCACGACACGCCGCCTTATCAGGGTCCGGGCGCCACCACGCCGGTCGCGCCCTACTCGGCACCGCGGCCGACGCCGCCGGACCCGACATGGGCGCAGCCGGTCGACCCGCGGCCCGCGACGCCGCTGGGCCCCCGACCCACGCAGGCCGAGCCGCGTGCGGTGGCGCCCCACTCGGCGCCCCCGGCTACCCGCCGCCCGGCACACAGCGCGGAACCACCGACGGATCCCCGCTTCCCGGCGCCGTTGAGCGCGGCACCGCCGACGGATCCCCGCTTCCCGGCGCCGTTGAGCGCGGCACCGCCACAGCCTGCGCCTCCCGCGGCACGGCCGGCCGCATATGGCCAGCCACCGATCTCGGCAGCACCACCGGCCACGCCGCCGGCGGTCATCCCGGCCCCCTACTCCGCGCCGCCGGTCCACTCCGCACCGCCCGTGCACTCCGCACCGCCCGTGCACTCCGCACCGCCCGTGCACTCCGCACCGCCCGTGCACTCCGCACCGCCGGTCCACTCCGCACCGCCCGTGCACTCCGCACCGCCCGTGCACTCCGCACCGCCGGTCCACTCCGCACCGCCCGTGCACTCCGCACCGCCGGTCCACTCGGCACCGCCCGTGCGCCCCGGGCCGGCCGTGCCGCCTGTGCAACCTTCGGTGCCTGTGCAGCCGTCGGCGCCGGCGCGACCGGAGCCTGCCGCCTGGGCTCCGGCCGCTTATGCCGTGCCGACCGCACCTCCCGAAGTTCCGCCGGCCGTTGCTGCTCCCCCGGTTGGGCAGCAGCAGGCGCCGCCGGTCGTGCGGCCGACGTCCGCGCAGCCCGCGCCCTACCGGGCGGCTCCACCGGCCCCGCCCTACGAGCCTCCGCCTCCGGCCCCGGACGAGCGGCAGGCGCTGCGGCCGCCTTACGGGGTTCCGGTCCCGCCCGTCGAGGCGGCACCCCGTCAGCCGGCGGCCGGTCCCGGCGAGCCGTCTTCCGATGCCGACGCCACCGGTCCGATCCCGCCCGTCGCGGTCCCGGAACCCGCGGATCGTGCCGGGGAGACAGCCGTCGCGGAAACGGTTCGGCCGGCGGTCGCGGATGTCTCCGCGGCTCCGGACCAGACAGCCGAGCCGGTTGCGGACGAGCCGCACGGGCTTGGGTGGCTCCTGTCGATGAGCGGGCTGGGTGCCGTCACTCCCGAACCGGGACCGGCTGCCCCCGACCCCACCGACCTGGTCGTCGACGTCCCCGCGGCGGACATGGACGCGCCGGTCAGCGGCGCGGTTCCGACCAGCGGCATCCCCGCCGGCGGTGGCTCGGTCAGCGATGCTCCGACCAGCGGCGTCCCGGCCGGGGCGCCGGTCAGCGGTGCGCCGGTCAGTGCCGTGCCGGTGAGCGGTGCCGCCGCGAAGCGGGACTGGTTCTCCCCCACCACCGAGACGCGCATGGTCCGACCGGTGACCGACGGTGTTCCGGCCGGCGAGCCCGCAGCGCCCTCACAGTCGGACGTTGCCGGGCAGCCGGACGAGGCCCCCGCCGATGTGGTCACCGCGCACGACGAGGCGGGCAACGTCATCCCGGCAGCCGTGGTGGCGCCCGAGCCGGCCGACGAACCGGTGGATGTCGCGCCGGAGCCGGTCAACGCCGACCCGATCGATGCGGAGCTGGTGCAACCCGAGCCGGCCGACACCGAGCCCACCGAATCGCGGCCGGCGCCCACCGACGTGGTCGACGCCGAGCTGGTCGACGCGGAACCGATCGACGCCGAGCCGATCGCATCACCCTCGCCCCGGGGTGAGCCGATCGACGCAGAGCTGGTCGAGCCCGAGCCGGTCGCCGCCGAGCCAGCCGCAACCGCGACAATCGACGCAGAACTGGTCGAAACCGAACCAGTCACCGCCGACCCGGCCGCAACCGCGACAATCGCCGCCGACCTGGCTACAACCCCGATAATCGACACAGAACTGGTTGAAACCGAGGCATCTACCGCCGAGCCGGTCGAAAATGTGCCGGCCCAGGCCGAGGCGGCGCCCACCGAGCCAGCCGACACCGACCTCGTCGAAACCGAACCGGTCGCCGCGGAATCGGTCGCCGCCGAGCCAGTCGACGCTGAGCCAGTCGCTGAGCCAGTCGATGCTGAGCTGATCGAACTGCCCGAACCACAGCCGGCCGAAGACGCTCCGGCCAAGGACCAAGCAGTCGACGCAGAGCCGGCCGACGAAGAGCAGGCCGAGCAAGCTGACGCGGAGCCGGTCCAGGCAGCTGAATCAACACACCCCGAGCCGATCGACGCGGCGATCATCGAGCCTGTCATCACCCCGGACCCCATCACCACAGACCCGGTGGCTGCCGAGCCGGCCCCGGCCACCCCCCAGGCCGAGGACGTCGCTTCTCCCCGTACCGGAAATGCCGCTCTCCGGACGCCGAGCATGCAGCTGCCCACCGTGACCGTCTCCCCGCCGCCGCAGCCCGACCTCGAGCCCGAGCGCCGCCGCGCCGACCCCGAGCAGGTGCTGGCCGCGTACCCGTGGAAGTTCGATCCCGTCACCCTGCGGGAGACCGTCGACGACCCGGAGCCGCTGCGGGCCATCCGGGACCGGCTCACCGACAAGCTGGAGTACGCCGAGCGGGACACCGTCCGGGCCCGGCTGCTCAGCCTGCGTGCCGTTGTTTCCCGGGTGCTCGGTGATCTCGGCCGGGCGCTGGCCGATGCCCGGGAGGCGCTGCGGCACGCCGAGGCCACCGGTGAGCTGCGGCGAACCGCGATCGTGCAGGCCCGGCTCGCGCATGTGCAGCAGTGGCGGGGGGATTTCGCCGAGGCCGACCGGTTGTTCGAGGAGGCCAACTCCGTTGAGCTGCCCGACCGGTTGCGGGCCGAGATGCATGTCCACGCCGGCAAGTCGGGTTATGAGCAGGGGCGTTATCTCGAGGCCTGCAACCATTTCGAGGCCGCGCTGGAGCTGCGCCGGGTCGCCGATCCCGAGCTGGTCGCGCGGACCGAGGCCGCGCTCGACGCCGTCATGGCCCGGGTGCGGGAGTCCGGGTGGGGGCCCTACCCGCGGTCGCGCGAGGAGATCCTGCAGCAGAGCCGGCCGCCACATCCGGCGCTGGACTACGACTCCGGGTGGCAGGGGTACGCCGACAGCGACGGCGAGGTCGTCATCCCCGAGCGGTACGCCGAGGCGCAGCCGTTCCACGAGGGGGTGGCCTGGGTACGCCGCCCCGGCACCGCCGCCTGGGAGCTGATCGACGAGACCGGCGCGCTGGTCATCGACGCGGCCAGCGGTTACGTGCAGGCCGGCCGGTTCGCCGACGGGCTGGCGTGGGTGTCGCGGGACCCGGCCGGCGGCTGGTTCGCCATCGACTGGCACAACCGGGTCATCGTGCCCGGCGGTTTTGACGAGGCGCGGCCGTTCCGGCACGGGCTGGCCGTGGTGCGCCGGGGTGGGTGGGGTGCGATCGACCGGCACGGGCGGGTCGTGGTGCCGCCGAAGTACCAGCGGTTCGCCACTGAGCTGACCGCCGGCGGGCCGGTGGACGGCTTCACCGGTGACGGGCTGGCCGTCGTCGACGCCGGTGACCGGCTCGGCGTGATCGACCGTACCGGGCAGTTGCTGGTGGCGCCGGTGCACTCCCGGCTGCTGATCCACCCGGTCGCGTTCGTGGTCGGCGACCGTGACGGCCGGTGGGGTGCGCTGGACCGCAACGGCGATCCGATCGTCGAGGTGACCCGGTCCCGGCCCGGCGACGTGGTGGACGAGATCGAGAAGCTGCTCTCCGACACCCGGCCGGTTCTGTAAGGGGCAGGTAGGGTCCGAGACATGGAGTTTCGTCATCTCGGCCGTTCCGGCCTGCTGGTCAGTGAGATCGCGTACGGCAACTGGATCACCCACGGCTCCCAGGTCGAGGAGGATGCCGCCGCCGCGTGCGTGCGCGCCGCGCTCGACGTGGGCATCACCACGTTCGACACCGCCGACGTGTACGCGGGCACCCGCGCGGAAGCCGTCCTGGGCCGCGCGCTGAAGGGTGAGCGCCGCGAGGGCCTGGAGATCTTCACCAAGGTCTACTGGCCGACCGGCCCCGGCCCGAACGACCGCAGCCTGTCCCGCAAGCACATCATGGAATCGATCAACGGCTCGCTGCGCCGGCTCCAGGTGGACTACGTCGACCTGTACCAGGCGCACCGCTACGACTACACGACGCCGCTCGAGGAGACGATGCAGGCGTTCGCCGACATCGTGCACTCCGGCAAGGCCCTCTACATCGGCGTCTCGGAGTGGTCGGCGTCGGAGATCCGGGCGGGCTGGGAGCTGGCCCAGGATCTCAAGATCCAGTTCGTGTCGAACCAGCCGCAGTACTCCGCGCTGTGGCGGGTCATCGAGGCCGAGGTGGTGCCCACCTCGATCGAGCTCGGCGTCGGCCAGGTGGTCTGGTCGCCGATCGCGCAGGGCGTGCTCACCGGCAAGTACGAGCCGGGCAAGCAGCCGCCGTCCGGGTCCCGCGCCACCGACGACAAGTCCGGCGCCGACTTCATCTCGCGCTGGCTGAGCGACGAGGTGCTGACCGCGGTGCAGCAGCTCAAGCCGCTGGCCGAGCAGGCCGGGCTGTCGATGGCCCAGCTCGCGCTGGCCTGGGTGCTGCAGAACGACAACGTCTCGGCAGCGATCATCGGCGCGTCCCGGCCCGAGCAGGTCCGCGACAACGCCAAGGCGTCGGGGGTCAAGCTCGACAGCGACCTGATGAAGGCGATCGACGAGGCGCTCTCCCCGGTCACCGAGCGCGACCCGGCGAAGACCGTCAGCCCGCCGAAGCGTCCCTGACCTCGCGTCCCGGCGCCCCGCCCGCGGGGCGCCGGGTCAGAGCGACTGCCAGAAGCGCATGTACGCCAGGCCGATCTCACCCATGCTGTCCGGCACGCCGAGCAGCCCGCTGAGCCAGCTCACCAGCGTGAAGAACCACACGTTGATCTTCGACTGCCAGAGCAGGACGAAGAGCAGGATGAAACCGTACGGCGCGAACAGGTTGTACGCCCGCTGGTACGGCTCGCTCAGCCAGGGCCGCACGATGTTGCCGCCGTCCAGCCCGGGCACCGGCAGCAGGTTCAGCAGGCTCGCCGTGACCTGCAAAAACGCCAGCGCCGCCAGGGCCACCCAGAAGTCGCCGTGGCTGCCGGCGACGATGAAGCCGTCGCCGCCGTCGCTGTAGAGCACCACGTCGCTGCCCGCCCCGAAGGCGAACGGGACGGCCAGGATCAGCGCGAACACCACGTTGGTCGCCGGGCCGACGGCGCTGATCAGCGACTCCTTGGCCTTGCTGCGGATGTGCGCATGGTCCACCCACACCGCGCCGCCGGGCAGGCCGATGCCGCCGAGCACGACCGCCACCAGCGGCAGCACGATGGACAGCACCGGGTGGGTGTACTTCAGCGGGTTCAGCCGCAGGTAGCCGCGGTCGGCCACCCCGCGGTCGCCGGAGAAGTACGCGACGATCGCGTGCGCGTACTCGTGCAGGCAGAGCGAGAGCACCCAGCCGGACACGATCAGCAGGAAGACGTCGACCCGCACGTTGCCGTAGCCGGTCCACGCCATCCAGCCGGAGACGGCCGTGACCGCCAGGATGCCGACGAAGACCGGGCTCGGGACGAAGGCGCTCTTCGGGACGCCCCGCGAGATCTGGTAGCTCACTCGGCCGGCAGCAGACTCATCTTGTAGTCGACCCGGTCGTCCTCGACCAGGGTGACCTGCGTGACCCCGGCGGCCGCCAGCTCACGCCACGCCTGGCCGATCCACGACTCGGCATCGGCCTGGCTGCTGAACGTCTCGGTCGGGCCGGCCACCGGCTGTCCGTCGACGCCCTCGTACCGCCAACTCCACGGCATGCCGCCTCCCTCAGGTGTCGATCTGTGGTCCTGATCCCACCCTACGGTGTGCGCACCGGTACGCCGGGTACGGCCAGGGGGTGTCTCGTCGATCATGCCCGGCGGCCCTAAAGTACGGGGCATGTCTGCTGACGGGTGGGGTTCGGTCCTGGTGCTCGGCGGGATCCGGTCGGGCAAGTCCGCGTTCGCCGAGGCGCTGGTCGCCGGCGCCGCGTCGGTCCGCTACGTGGCCACGGCCGTCGGCGGCGAGGACGACCCGGAGTGGCGCGAGCGGATCGAGAGCCATCAGCGCCGCCGGCCGCAGTCCTGGACCACCGAGGAGACCGGCGCCGACCCGGCCCGGCTGGCCGCCCTGCTCACCGACGCCAAGCCCGACGACACGCTGCTCGTCGACGACCTGGGCGGCTGGGTCGCGGCGCTGCTCGACCCCGCGCGGCAGCCCAACGACGACCTCGCCACCGTGACCGCGCTGGCCGAGGCGGTGCAGGCCTGCAGCGCGCGGGTGGTGCTGGTCAGCCCCGAGGTGGGCCTGTCGCTGGTGCCGGCCACGCCGGTCGGGCGGGCGTTCGCGGACGCGCTGGGCACCGCCAACCAGGCGCTGGCCGGCGCCTGCGACCGGGTGGCGTTCGTGGTGGCCGGCCGCCCGGCCTGGCTGAAGTCCGGGCCCGACGAGCCGGCGATCGTCACCGACCTGCAGGCGGAGAACAACGCGGCGCCGCTGACCGTCGACCCGGTGGCCATGCACGACGCGATGACCGCGGCCACGCCGGCCAACGGCACGCCGGTGCTGCCGCGGCCGGAGCCGCCGGCCCCGGCGGGGGCCGAGCCGCCGACCCCCGAGGAGGCCGTGGCCGCGCACCGGGCCCGCACGGCGACCGCCGGCGCCCTGCACGCCCCGACGATGGTGCTGCCGCTGGTCGCCAGCGGCGCGGTCATCGAGGCGGGGATGGATCTGCCGCTGCCGGACAGCGACGCGGGCCCCGACGCCCGGGACCGGCTGGCCGGGGTGGACCTGCCCGGGGCCGGCATCGGCGCGCTGCTGGAGGCCGTCGAGTTCGCGGCCGCGACCCAGGCCACCGCCACCCCGCGGCCCTGGGGCCCGGTGCGGGTGCTGCTGATCGCCGGCCGGCACGGCGGCGGCGCGACCGCCGGCGCCGACGCGGCCGACGCCGCCCGCCGGGCCGACGAGGCCGAGGCCGGCACGGGAGCGCTGGCCCGCCTCGCGGCGACCGCGGACGCCGACATCGTGGTGGTCCGCACGCCGGCCACCGGCGCCATGGAGGACGGCCCGGTGCTGGACGCCGAGGCGGTCGACGCGGCGCTGCGGCAGGGCTGGGCGCTCGCCGACGCGGCCGCCGAGGACGGCCGGGACGTGCTCGTGCTGGCGTCCTGCGGGGTGGGCACCGAGGCCGCGGCGACGGCCGTGCTGGCCGCGACCACCGGCGCCGAACCGGTGGCGGTCCTGCCCCGGGTGCTGGTGCCCGGCGGCTTCTATGACGACGCGGCGTGGATGGTCCGGTGCGCGGCGGTCCGCGACGCGATGCACCGCATCCGGCAGGAGCCGCGCGGCGCCAAGGACATCCTGGCCCAGCTCGGCGGCGCCGACCTGGCGGTCGCCACGGGCGCGCTGCTGGGCGCGGCGGCCCGGCGGCTGCCGGTGCTGCTGGACGGCCCGCTGGGCATCGCCGCCGGGCTGGTCGCCCGGGACCTGGCCAGCCAGGCCCGGCACTGGTGCCTGCTGCCCGACGCGGGCAACCAGGCGCTGGTCGTGCAGGGCGCCGACGTGCTCGGGCTGACCCCGGTGGTGCAGCTGGGCATGGACCTGGGTGAGGGCGCGAACGCGCTGGCGGTGCTGCCGCTGCTGCGCTCGGCGATCGCGCTGGCGGGGGCGCTGCCGGTGCACCCGGCGCTGCTGGCGGGGCACGGCGACGGCGGCCTGACCGCGGACGAGGACGACACCGCCGACGACGACAGCGACGACGACCGGGACTTCGCCGAGCCGGAGCCGCACGGCCCCGGCCCGGCCAGTGCCTGACGAGATCGCGCCGGCCGCCGAGGAGCCGCCGGCACCGGACCGGCCCGCGCGGCAGCCAACCGGCCAGCAGCCAACCGCCGCCGAGCAGCCGACCGGCCAGCAGCCGACCGCCGCCGACGCGGCTGCGGCCGACGCGGCTGCGGCCGCCGCGGCCAAGGAGCAGCCGGCGGGGAGGCGGGCGGCGGCGAGGTGGCCGCTCGCGGACGGGCTGCGGCTGGCGGTGACCACGCTCACCGTGCTGCCGGTCCGCACCGGGACGGTCGACCGGCGCTCCGCCGCCGTCGCGATGAGCGCCGCCCCGCTGGTCGGCGCCCTGCTCGGCGCGGTCCTGGCCGGGCTGTTCGTGCTGCTGGGCCAGGGCCTGGTCGCGGCCACGGTGACCGTCGCCGCGGGCGCCCTGCTCACCCGTGGCCTGCACCTGGACGGTCTCGCCGACACGGTCGACGCGCTGGGCTCCTACCGCACCGGCGCCGCCGCCCTGGCGATCATGAAGAAGTCCGACATCGGCCCGTTCGGGGTCGCGGCCATCGCGCTGACCCTGCTGATCCAGGCGGCCGCGCTGACCGAGGTGGGGCCGTGGGCGATCGTCGCGGCCTGGGCGGCCGGGCGGGTGGCGGTGCCGCTGGCCTGCCGGCGCGGCGTACCGGCCGCCCGGCCCGCGGGCCTGGGTGCGCTGGTCGCCGCGACCGTGCCGGTGCCGGTGGTGCTGCTGGCCGCGGCCGTCGTCGCGGCCGGGGCGGTGGCGGCGGTGCCGGGCCGGCCGTGGCAGGGTCCGGCCGCCGTCGCCGGCGCGCTGCTGGTGACGCTCCTGCTGCTGCGCCATGCGGTACGCCGGTTCGGCGGCATCACCGGCGACGTGCTCGGCGCGGCCGTGGAGCTGACCACCACCGTGACGCTGGTCGCGCTAACCCTGGGCTGAGTCGTACGCCCGGACGACCTTCTTTGGCGCCGTACGCCGCCATGCCTCGGTGACGAGCTGGCGCGCCTCGTCCGGGTCGGCCTCGGCCAGCACCACCGTGACCCACCCGTACCGGCCCACGTACGGCGCCGGCGAGTACACGTGCGGCGCGGTGGCGACCAGCTCGGCCTGTTCCTCGCGGGACGCCTTGACCGTGATGGTGCCGCTGTCCCCGCCGCCGGAGGCGAACATCTTGCCGGCGTACCGCAGGGTCGGGTGGCCCCAGCTCTCGACGTAGACCTCGGCACCGCCGGGCAGGGCCAGCACCCAGTCGCGGACCTGGTCGTAGCTGACGGTCACCGCACCGACGGCTGCACGAACGGTGGCTTGACGATCCTGGCCTCGGTGCGGCGGCCCCGGATGTCGATCTCGACCAGGTCGCCCTCGCCGAGCCCCGCGGCGGTGTCCAGCAGCGCCAACGCGATGCCCACCTTCTTCGTCGGGGAGAAGGTGCCGCTCGTGATCTCGCCGACCGGCGTCGTCCCGGCGTACACCTGCATGTGACCCCGCGGGATGCCGCGGCCGGTCAGTTCCAGGCCGCGCAGCAGCCGGCGTGGGCCGGCCTCCTTCTCCGCGAGCAGCGCGGCGCGGCCCCAGAACGCGGGCTTGGCCCAGCCGACCGCCCAGCCGGCCCGGGCCTGCACCGGGGTGATCTCCAGCGACAGCTCCTGGCCGTGCAGCGGGTAGCCCATCTCGGTCCGCAGCGTGTCGCGGGCGCCGAGCCCGCACGGGCGCACCCCGGCCTGGACCAGCGCGTCCCAGACGGTGACCGCGTCGTCCCAGGGCACCACCAGCTCGTAGCCGTGCTCGCCGGTGTAGCCGGTGCGGCAGACGATCAGGTCGACGCCGTTGATCCGGGCCGGGTGGAACGACATGTAGTCGTGGCTGGTGGGCAGGCCGAGCTTGGTGACCGTCTCGGCGGACTGCGGCCCCTGGACGGCGAGGATCGCGTAGCGGCGGTGCTCGTCGGTGACCGTGATGCCCGCGGGCGCCGCGGCGGCGAGCCGGCGCACCACCTCGGCGGTGTTGGCGGCGTTCGGGATGAGGAAGACCTCGTCCGGGCCGACCAGGTACGCGATCAGGTCGTCGACCACCCCGCCCGTGGCGTCGTCGCAGCAGAGCGTGTACTGCGCCTTGCCGGGGGCGATGCGGCCCAGGTCGTTGCTGAGGCAGGAGTTGACGAAGTCGGCCGCGCCCGGGCCGGTGACCCGGGCCTTGCCGAGGTGGGACACGTCGAAGACGCCCACGGCCTCGCGGACGGCGGCGTGCTCGCGCAGCACGCCACCACCGGCGTACTCCAGCGGCATCTCCCAGCCGCCGAAGGCGGCGAACTTGGCGCCGAGCGCGACGTGGCGCTCGTGCAAAGGCGAACGGAGCAGGGCTGCGGCCTCGGTCGACATGAGTGGCAACTTACCCGTGACCTTGACTGTGGTTAGCATCGGCGGGACACCATCACCGTCCGGCGCGACCCGCGCCGGGGTGACCACACCGTCGGAGCGGCCCACGAGGGGGCTCCGGCCCCTCATCGTCGCGGAGCGCCCGAGTGACCCACCCCGCCCCCTCCCTCACCCTGGTCGACAACGACCCCGCCGAACTGGCCGTCGATGCGATCGTCATCGGGCTGCACAGCCAGCCGGACGAGGGTGGCGCGCTGCTGCCGGCCGCCGGCGCGGAGAGCATCGCCGCCGCGTTCGACGGCAGGCTGACCGCGACCCTGGCCCTGCTGGGCGCCACCGGCACCCCCGGCGAGGTGATCAAGCTGGCCACCCTCGGCACCGTCAGCGCGCCGCTGGTGGTCGCCGTCGGCCTGGGTGACGAGCCGTCCGGTTCCGCGCCCGCGGCCGAGACGCTGCGGCGGGGCACGGCGGCCGCGGTCCGCGCGCTCGCCGGCAGCGGGACGGTCGCGCTGGCCCTGCCGGTGCCCGACGACACCGACGCTCCCGGCGTGCTGCGGGCGATCCTCGAGGGCGCGCTGCTCGGGTCGTACCGGTTCGCCGGCTACAAGACCAAGCCGCAGCCGACCCGCCGCGACCCGGTGCAGGCGCTGCAGGTCCACGTGCCGGACGCCGGCGACGCGGCCGCGCTGGCCGAGGTGACCCGCGCCGAGGTGGTCACCAAGGTGGTCCGGCTCACCCGGGACTGGGTCAACACCGCCCCGAACGAGCTGCGCCCGCCGCAGTTCGCCGACGCCGTGGTCGCCGCCGCGGACGGCACCGGCCTGGAGGTCGAGGTGCTCGACTT
This sequence comes from Actinoplanes sp. NPDC049599, assembly GCF_044465625.1. Taxonomy (NCBI): domain Bacteria; kingdom Bacillati; phylum Actinomycetota; class Actinomycetes; order Micromonosporales; family Micromonosporaceae; genus Actinoplanes; species Actinoplanes sp. NPDC049599. The sequence continues at coordinate 1,275 of NZ_JBITLX010000026.1, read as the reverse complement.
CGAGGCGCTCAAGGCGGGCGGCTACGGCGGCATCGTCGCGGTCGGCCAGGGCTCCGAGGCGCCGCCGCGGCTGGTCAAGCTCAGCTACACCCCGCAGGGGGTGGCCGACCCGAAGCGGGTGGCGCTGGTCGGCAAGGGCATCACCTTCGACACCGGCGGCATCAGCATCAAGCCGACCGCCGGCATGTGGGAGATGAAGTCGGACATGGCCGGCGCGGCCGCCGTCGGCGCGGCGATGCTGGCCGTCGCCGCGCTCAAGCCCGCGGTCGCGGTGACCGGCTACCTCGCGATGGCGGAGAACATGCCCTCCGGCACGGCGTACCGGCCGGGCGACGTCATCACGATGTTCAGCGGCAAGCGGGTCGAGGTGCTCAACACCGACGCCGAGGGCCGGATGGTGCTGGCCGACGCGATCGCCCGGGCCTGTGCCGACGGCACCGACTACGTCTTCGAGACCTCCACGCTGACCGGCGGTCAGGTGGTGGCGCTGGGCAAGCGGATCGCCGGCGTGATGGGCACCCCGGAGACCTGCGAGCGGGTCAAGGCGGCCGGCGACGCGGTCGGCGAGCCGGCCTGGCCGATGCCGCTGCCCGACGACGTGCGCAAGGGCATGGACTCGGAGATCGCCGACATCAGCCAGGTCAACGCGAGCATGGACCGGGCCGGGCACATGCTGCAGGGCGGCGTGTTCCTGCGCGAGTTCGTGGCCGAGGGCGTGCAGTGGGCGCACATCGACATCGCCGGGCCGTCGTACCACACCGGCGAGCCCACCGGGCACTGGTCCAAGGGCGGCACCGGGGTGCCGGTGCGCACCCTGCTGGCGCTGATCGAAGACGTAGCCACCAACGGCTGAACCAGGGATGATCTTGGTGGCCGCCCACCGGCCACCAAGATCACAACCCAACCCGCAATCCGGTACGGCGACACACCGTCACCACCCGCACCACCACCTCCCCGGCGCCACGTCCCCACCACCGCACGAGTCACGGCCCTGCCGGCGCGCCGGTCTGAGCGCGTCACCGCCGCAGCCTCGGCCGAGGGGCGCTGCGACACCTCCGGCCGCCCCTGCCGCTGGACCTCGAAGCACAGCGGCGCCCAGCCAACCGCACCGCCACAAGATCCGCGCACCGAACCACCCCCGACGCCCCGAGCTCGCAGACCTTGTAGCGCAGCGACGCGCAGCTGAGTCTTTTGCGTGGTTGGTGTATCGGGCGATGGCAATAGCCCGCCGGAGTGACGTGGGCCGCGCGCCGACCGCCACCGACGCGCAAGATT
>NZ_JBITLX010000025.1:0-136012 GCF_044465625.1 Actinoplanes sp. NPDC049599 | reverse complement strand
CAGCAGGGCGTCGAGAATACCGTCGCTGATCTGATCAGCGATCTTGTCCGGGTGGCCTTCCGTGACCGACTCGGACGTGAACAGGCGGCGTGCCATGGGGGCTCCGGTTTCTGCGGGTCGCGGTGGTGCACGAAGTGTGATCACTGCGGTCCGGTGCGCCGATGCGCCGGCACGCGTCAGGGATTCGTTCGTCGCGTTGCCCACGCGGGATGCCGGGCCGCGAGGGGTCGGCCCGCCATGGGGTGGTCACCGCGGGGGCAACGCGACGTCACCTGTCGTCGCGGGTCAGCTCCGCTGCCACTTGGGCAACAGCACGCTGACCAAGGCGATCGCCAGGGCCACTCCGACCGCCAGGCCGAACACCAGTTCGTACCCGGAAGCCAGAGCCTCGGGGGAGGAACTCTCACCGTTGTGCGTGGCGGCGCGAGCGGCGGCCGCAGTCGCGAACACCGCCAGCGCCACCGATCCGCCGACCTGGCTGGCCGTGTTGGCCAGACCACCGACGATGCCGGCGTCGCGCGGCTCGACGTCGGCGGTCGCCGACGCCATCAGCGTCGGGAAGACCAGACCGATGCCGATCGCCACGAGCAGTGTCGGGCCCAGGACGCTCGTCATGAAGTGGCTGCCGACGCCCGCCTGCGAGAGCCAGGCGAACCCGGCCACGAAGCACGCGCACCCGGCCAGCACCAGCAGGCGTACGCCGGTCTTCGGCAGCCAGCCGGCGGCGAACCGCGCGACCACCACGAACATGACCGCGGCCGGGGTCTGTCCCAGCCCGGCGTCGAGCGCGCTGTAGCCCAGCACGTTCTGCATGAAGAGCGAGGTGAAGAACCACATCGCGATGGCGATGCCACCGAACAGGAAGAGCATCGCGTTGCTGACGGCCACACTGCGGTTGCTGAACAGCCGCAGCGGCATCATCGGGGCCGTGGCGAACCGCTTCTCCACCACCAGGAAGATCGCCAGCAGGAGGGCGCCGGCCACGACCGGGACGAGCACCCGCGCGGACCCCCACGCGTGGTCGGCGGTCTGCATGACGCCGTAGATCAGTGCCGCCAGCCCGGCCGTACCGGTGATCGCACCGGCCAGATCCAGCGCCTCGCGGCGGCCGGGCCGCGCGGTCAGCGACGACATCGCCACCGCGATCAGCAACGCCCCGATCGGCACGTTGATCAGGAACACCCACCGCCAGGACAGCCCGGTCGTCAGCACACCGCCGGCAACCGCACCGACCATGCCGCCGACGCCACCGGCAGCGGACCACGCGCCGAACGCCCGGGCGCGCTGCGCCCCCTCCGAGAAGCAGGTGTTGATCACGGCGAGGGTGGCCGGGGCCAGCATCGCGCCACCCAGCCCCTGCGCGGTGCGGGCGGCGACCAGCATCTCCGCGCTGGTCGCCAGGCCCGCGACCAGGCTGGCCAGCGAGAACAGGGCGAGCCCGGACACCAGCATGCGGCGGTGACCGAACAGGTCGGCCGCGCGGCCGCCCAGCAGCATGAAACCGGCGAACGCCAGGACGTAGCCGTTCACCACCCAGGCCAGGCCGGTATCGGTGAACCCGAGATCTCGCTGCACCGCCGGCAGCGCGACGTTGACGATCGACACGTCGAGAATGACCATGAACTGGCAGGCGCACGCCAGTGCGAGAACCAGCCAGGTCGGGCCGGTGTACGGCTTGACCGCCCGGCTGTCGGCACGGGTACTCGTCATCACTTCCTCCGCTTCATCGGACCGTGCCTCAGGCACTCTGGGCAGCGCCCGCGACGAGGGGAGCGCCCTTCAGCCGGAGGGCGAAGCCGGCCAGCCGCTGACCCTGGTAGCGGGCAGCATCGAGGGCCGCGGCGTCGGCGCCGGCGCCCCCGGTCGCGACGGTGCCGTAGGGGTTGCCACCGGCGGCGTACACCGAGGCGTCGGTGAAGCCGGGCGGCACGATCACCGCGCCCCAGTGGTAGAAGACGTTGCCCAGGGCGAGGATCGTGGCCTCGCTGCCGCCGTGCCGGTTGTAGGCCGAGGTGAACGCGGTCACCGGCTTGTCGGCCAGGACTCCTTCGCGCCACAGGCCGCCGGCCTGATCGATGAACTGCTTGAGCTGTGCGGCCGGCGTCCCGAACCGGGTCGGCGTGCCGAACGCGTACGCGTCGGCCCAGGCCAGGTCGTCGAGCTGGGCCACCGGCACCGAGCTGGTGGCGTCGAGATGCTGACGCCACTGCGGATTCTGGTCGATGGCCTCCGCGGGGGCCAGCTCGGCGGCCCGGCGCAGCCGCACCTCGGCCCCGGCCGAGGTGGCGCCCTCGGCGACGGCCTCAGCGAGGGCGTGCACCGTGCCCGTCGAGCTGTAGTAAAAAACCGCGACCTTCACCGTCATGTCGACTCCTCGGGACTGTGTAGCATTGCTTATGCGCGTAATGGTTACGCGCATAATCTTATGCGCGTAACGAACGCTGTTGTCAAGGAGGGGCCATGGATCCCGAGTACGCCGACGCCCTCAACCAGGGAATCCGCCTGCTCAGCCTGCGCCACCGGGCCCGGGCGGCGCAGCTGCTGGCCCCGCTCGGCCTGCACGCCGGCCAGGAGGCCGTGCTGCTCGAGCTCGACCGGACCGGCCCGCTGATCCAGGCGCAGCTCAGCGAGGCGCTGGGCTGCGAGCCACCCAGCGTCACGCTGATGACTCGCAAGCTGGAGGCCTCCGGCCACATCCGGCGCAGCCCCGACCCGGCCGACAAGCGCGCCACCGTCGTAGCGCTGACCGACAGCGGCAAGGCGCTGGCCGACCGGATCCGGGTGCTTTGGGTCACCCTCGCGGAGGAGACGGTCCGTGACCTGCCGGCCGCGATGCTGCGGCAGCTGCCCGGCATCCTGCACACCATGTCCACGAACGTCGATGGCAGATCGTCTGCCTAGTCGATACCCGCCGCGCGGCGGACACCGCATCCCCTATTTACGCGATGTCAGGGAGCACCGACGAAGGGCACACGCCCCACCGCCCGCCTGGAATCACGGGTTGGCCCGATGTTCGCATCCCTGGACGGCGCGAGAATCGGTGTGGTCGGTCCCAGGTCCGCAAGGACGCCTCACCATCGTGCCGGGACGACCGGCGCCGCATCAGATGCTCAGCGCCACCAGCAGCACCCGCTCCGGCCCGCGTCCGCAGGATGGCGCGCGCCCGTCACCGCGACGCGGTTCCGGGCGTCCGGCCGGGGCGGCAGTCGCAGGTTCGATCAGACGGGGAAACCATGCTGGCTAATGTCCGGGAAAAACAGGATCTCCTCCACGAGCTCGCCGCCCTGCTCGAGTCGCCGACCGAGCACATCGGGGCGATAGTGGTGCAGGGCGCCGAGGGCGTCGGCAAAAGTCACCTGCTCGGCGCCGCCCTGGGGCAGGCTCGCGAGCGCGGCTGCCACACGGCGGGCCCGGTCGACGGGCGGGACATCGCAGTCCTGCACGCCGCCACCGCCCTGCCCGAGCCGCTCGCCGGCCACCCGCTGCCACCGGACGACGGCGTGCCGATCGTCATCGGCGTCGACGACTCGCACCTGGCCGATCCCGCACGACTGCGCCTGGACATGCGCTGGCTGGCCAAGAACCGCCCAGCCCCGTGCGTGTGGGTGCTGACCACCCGCCCGGACTGCTTGTCACCGGCCGCTGTGGCAGCCGGAAAGGTGGTCCACGTCACCCTGGGTGACCTCCCCGAGCCGGGCGTGGCGGCGCTGGTGACCGAGGTGCTCGGGGCGCCCCCCTGCCCCGACCTTCTCTCCTTCGTCGCCCAGGCCAACGGTCACCCGCGGCTGATCATCGAGTTGGTCACCGGCCTGCGGGACGAGGGAGCGCTGGGCAACGCCGGCGGGTATGTCCGCCTCCTCCACCCCCGGATCCCGCAACAGGTCGTCCTCGGGGTGCGGAACAGGATCTGCACGCTGTCGCCACGGTGCCGGCAGATGATCCACGTGGCGGCGGCGCTCAACCGGCAGTTCAGCCTGACGACCGTCGCGGAGATGATGAACGAGCCGGTCGCGCAGCTGCTGCCCCTGCTGGACGAGGCCACCGACGCCGGTCTGGTGGTCAGCGACGGCGTCGAGCCCGAGTTCCGCAGCACCATGCTCTGGCAGCTGATCCGCGCCTCCCTGCCCGCCAACCTGCGAACCGCCCTGCACCAGCAGGCCGCCGGCCGGCCGTTGACGCCTGTCGCGCGCCCGAATCCGGTCCTCGCAAGGCTCGGCGAGAAGGAACGGACGATCGCGCAGCTCGCCGCCGAAGGCATGACCAACCAGCAGATCGCCCACCGGGTGTTCCTCTCCCCGCACACGGTCAACTACCACATGCGCCGCATCTTCCGGAAACTCGCGGTGACCTCCCGGATCGAGCTGGCCCGGCTGGTCGCGGCGTCGCACACCTCGTGAACTAGACCCCGAGGGTGGCACCGCCGTCGACACACATGTCGTGCATGGTGATGTGACCGGCCCGGTCGGAGACGAGGAAGGCCACCGCCTCCGCGACGTCCTCCGGCCGGGCGACCTTGCGCAGCGGGATGCCGGCCCGGTACGAGGCGAGCGAGCCGTCGATGGTCGCCGACCGGTCGCTGTCGGTCCTCCACATGCCGCGCAGCATCGGTGTGTCGGTCGAGCCGGGCGACACCACGTTGCAGCGGATGCCGAACTCGGCCAGCTCCAGGCCCAGGCACTTGGTGAAAGCGGTGGCGGCCGCCTTCGACGACGCGTAGGCGGCCATCCCCACCCGGGGCACGAACGCCGCGTTGGAGCTGACCGTGACGATCGTCCCGGCCCGGCGCTCCTTCATGCGGCGAGCCACCGTACGCGACACCGTGAAAACCCCGTGCGTGTTGACGGTGAACGCCCGCGCCCAGTCCTCGTCGCTGAGCTCCAGGATGGCGCCCATCGGCAGCACGCCGGCAACGTTGACGAGGATGCCGACCGGCCCCAGCTGCTCCTCGACCCGCTCCACCGCGCCGGCCACCGCGCCGGCGTCGGCCACGTCGGCCGGGAACGCCGCGCAGACGCCGTCGATCCGGTCGACGACCGTGGTGAGGGCCTCGGCGTTGCGGTCGACCAGGGCCACCTGGGCCCCCCGGCCGGCCAGCTCGCAGGCCACCGCACGGCCGATGCCCTGGGCCGCGCCGGTGACGATCGCGGTCTTTCCTTCGACTCCGCTGTGCTGCATGGTGTGGTCTCCTCTGTGCTCAGCGGCCGGTCAGGGCGCGACGGCCGTCGTCGGGTCGTAGGCCCACAGCCAGTCCTGTCCGGACAGGTCTGCCCTGCCGCCCAGTTCGGCGTCACGCCGGCGCTGCTCGTCGCCGTCGGGCAGGTGCAGCGTGCGGGTGTTGCCGCGGGAGCGCTGCTGCACTTCCGCGGTCCGTGGCGCCCGGATGTCCTGGTACCGGCGCAGCGCCGCGGCCACGTCACCGGTCGACCGGGCGAGGCACTCGGCGAGCACCACCGCGTCCTCCACGGCCTGATTGGCGCCCTGGGCCAGGAACGGCAGCATCGGGTGGGCCGCGTCGCCGGCCAGGGTCAGCCGGTCGGTGCTCCAGCGCTCGATCGTGTCCCGGTCGTGCAGCGCCCAGCGGCGCACCGTACCGGCGGCCGACAGCAGCCCCAGGACCTGGGGATGCCAGTGCCGGTACGCCCGTACCATGTGCTCCGCCTGACCCGCGGCCGTCCAGGACTCCAGGTCCCAGCCGTCGGCCGGGGTGGTGGCACCGAAGCTGATCCAGGCGCCGCCGGACACCGGGTAGGACACGCAGTGCTGGTCCGGGCCCAGCCACAGCCGCACCTTGGGATCCTCGGCCAGCTCGGGCACCTTGTCGGCCGGCACCAGGCCCCGGTAGATGGTCTGGCCCGAGAACCGGGGCCGGTCCCGGACCAGCCGCTCCCGCGTCACGGAATGGATGCCGTCCGCGCCGACGACCACCTCCGGCTTGGTCGTGAACCCGTCGGCGAACGTCAGCTCGGCCCGATCCGGCCACTCGGCCAGGCCGGTGAGCCGGGAGTCCAGCCGCACGGTGCCGGACGGCAGCGCACCGATCAGGCAGCGGTGCAGATCGGCCCGGTGCACGGTCAGGTACGGGGCGCCGTACCGCTGCTCGCATCCGGCCAGCGCCGTCGACATGATCAGTTCGCCGTCGTCCCACCGTCGCATCTCGATCGCGGCGGGGCGCACCGCCACCTCGTCGAGCACGTCGCCGAGACCCAGCCGGCGCAGTTGCCGCACGGCGTTGGGCGCGAGTTGCAGTCCGGCGCCGACCTCGGTCAGCTCCGGCGCCTGCTCGTACACCTGGCTGGTCAGCCCGGCCCGGCGCAGCGCCACGGCCGTGGTCAGACCGGAGATGCCGGCGCCGATGATCGCGATGTGCATCGCGTCGTCCTTCCGCTCAGTAGTACAACAAGGCCTTGTCCCAGTCCTCGTCGGCGCCGAACAGGCCGCGCGGCTTCACGACGTCGTGGACACCGGTCAGGACGCTCCCGGGCACGAGGGTGCCGACCGGCACACCGGCGACGTCGACCGGGATGTCGTACGCCGAGCGGACCGCCTCGCTCAGCGCCGCGCAGGCGGCCGTACGGTGCTCGTCGGGCACCTCGATCTGCAACCGGAGCACGTCCGGGTCCGCCCGGCCCCGCCAGAACAGCACCTCGTGCTCGATCGGGAGCCCGAACACCAGTTCCTCCACCCGGTTCTGGGTGACCTTCGTGCCGGCGACCGGATATCCGAACGCCGAGCGGCCCAGCACGCGGACCGTCGGCAGCGCCCAGCCGCACTCGCATTCGGCGTCGGAGACCTCGACGTTGTCCTCGAGGTTGTACCGCAGCAGCGGCATCGCCTGCCGGAACAGCGGGGTCACCACCAGCTGGCCGGTGCCGGTGGCAGAGGTGCGGCCGGTGTCCGGGTCGAGCACCTCGAAGACGGCGCGGTCGGACCACAGGTGCATCCGCCCGCCGGGGCACTCGCCGGCGAGGCTGCCGGTCTCGGTCGAGCCGTACTCCTCGATCACCGGTACGCCCCAGATCTCGGTGATCCGGGCGCGCCGGGCGTCGCTCAGCGGCTCGCCGCCGACGAACAACGCCCGCAGCGCCGGGAAATCCTTGCCCGGCCGGTGTCCCGCGGCCCGGGCAGCCGCCGCCCACAACAGCGTCTCGGTCGGCATCGACCAGGTCAGGGTCACCTCGAGGTCGTGCAGCACGCGCACCACCCGGGAGTACGGCATGGCCAGCGACCGGTTGTCACCCGGCACGACCGTGGCGCCGTGCAGCCGGGCGGCGGCATGCGCCAGGTGGCCGGTGATCATCAGCGCGTACGGCGTACGGACGAGGAACGTGTCGGACGCGCCGATGCCGATCCACTTGCGGGCGTACCGCTCGGCGAGGTCCACCCAGTCCTCGGCGGTGTAGTAGGACGGGGTCGGCTGCCCGGCCGTCCCGCTCGACTCGTGATAGGTGGCCAGCTCGGCCCGGTCGACCGCGAGCAGCCCGAACGGGTACTGGTCGCGCAGGTCCTGTTTGGTGGTCAGGGGCAGCTTCGCCAGGTCGGCGCGGTCCCGCGGGGTGGCGTCGCCCAGCCGCGACCGGTAGAAGGGCGAGGCCGCCGCCCAGCGCAGCGTCGTCGGCAGTTGCGCGTCCTGGATGGCGCGCAGTTGCTCTTCGGTCTTCCAGTCGCCGAGCTGCGGCAGGGTCATGGCGTCTCCAGCAGATTGATGGCGTTTGTCCAGCCGGTCATCTCCCACTCCCGGGGGCCGACTCCGGCCGCCCGGTACTTGGCCAGCTCCACATCCGGGTGCTGCAGCGGGAACTCCGAGCCGAAGAGCACCCGGTGCGCGCCGAGCGTGTCGATCGCGTCGCGCAGGACCCCGCTGTAGCCGCCGGACGTCTCGAACCAGATGGTGGGCACCGGGGCTATCAGGTCGACGGCGTGGTAGTCGATGTTGCCGACGCCGCTGTGGCCGAGCACGAAGCGCACCCCGGGATGCTCCCGTGCCAACGACACCAGGTCGGCCACCTCGCAGCCGGGGCGGGTGATGCAGACGACGTACACCGGGTGCCGCAACCGTTCCGCGACCGCCACCAGGCCGGCGGTCCGCGGATCGGTCAGGGGCACCCCGTGCACCGCCGGCGAGATCTCCAACCCTCGGAACCGCGGACCGCTGTCGGCGTACTCAGCGGCCGGCCGGTGCGGGTTGGCGAACCAGAACGGCACCAGCCGGCCGCCGGACGCCGTGGCGGCGGCCAGCACCGCCTCGTTGTCAGCGTCGGTCTCGACATGGCCGCCCTCGACCAGTTGCCGGGAGAGCCGGCGCAGGTCGATGGTGCCACCCGCGGCGACCGCCGCCCGATCGATCTTGCACTCGTCCAGGGTCGAGAGCAGCCGGTCCACCGCACCGGGCCGGGGCGCCAGCCGCACGTGGAAGTCGAACACCGGCATCCGGGGTCACTGCTCCCGGCAGAACTCGTTGATCGGGTAGCCGACGTGCCGGTCCTCCAGCGGCAGGTAACCCAGCACCCGGTCGCCCGGCTTCAGCTCGGTGCTGTTGAGCACCGCCGCACCGGGACCCAGCACCCGGACGTGCCAGTCGTCCTGCAGGATCAGGTTGACGGTCGTGCCGTTCGGCGCGACCGCGTCGACCGACAGCAGCGGCCGGGACTCGATCTTCACCCGGCCGACCGTGACCACCCGGGTGTTGCCCTTCACGTCGACCGCGAGCACCTTGCTGCCGGCCCGCAGCTCGCTCAGGTAGTTCGTCCGGCCGTTGGTGGACAACGTGTACGACATGATGGCGCCCGCGTTGACCCGGAACGGCCGGGTGGGCATGTACGGCAGCGGATGGGTCTCGCTCACGCACAGCACCATGCCCTTGGAGTGCGAGCCGACCAGGATGCCCTCGTCCTCGTTGAAGTAGGTGCAGGTGTCCACGCAGGCCCGCTCGCCCATGCCGACGTGGCTGATCGCGGTGACCTCGAGCTCGGTCAGCTCCAGGTCCTCCGGCTGGTACTGGGCGGCCTCCTTCAGGTCGGTGGCGTCGCCGACCCGCTGCGGTGCCAGCATCACACCGTCGGAGCCGTGCTCCAGGACGCCGAAGATGATCCCGGCCTCCTCCACGTCGCCGGCCACCGTGATGATGCTGCCGGTGGCCCCCGCCGCCGCGGCGATCACGATCTCCAGCGGGATCTTGGTCGGGTCGCGGAACAGCAGCAGGCTCCACCGCTCGGTGCGCGCCGCCTGACAGGCCAGCTCCAGCGTGGCCGCGTCGCGGATCTCGACGAACCGGCCGAGCTGCACGTCCGGGTAGCGGGCGGCCAGTTCGGCGGTCTGCCCGTGCACCGCCTCGTCCACGATCAGCACGTCCACGCCGGGCAGGTCGTCGGGGAGTTCCCCGGCGCCCGGGAACAGCACCTTGGTGATGGTGGGCGGCAGGCCCTCGAACACCTCCGGATCGGCCGCGACGAGGCCGTCGATGCGCTGGTGCACCGCTTCCTCGATGATCGCGGAACGGGCGCTGCCCAGCGCACGGGCGTCGAGCCAGCAGAGCTTCATGGGTGTCACCTTTCGGTCGTGGCACCGGCCGGGCGGGAGCCGGCCCGGCCGTGGATGAGAGCCGACATCCGCTTGGTCAGCAGGGCGGGGTCGTCGGCTTGGAAGACGTTGCGGCCCATGGCCACGCCGGCGGACCCGGCGCGCATCACCTCGGCCACGTACTCGAGCACGTCGGCGTGGTTGTCACGGCGCGGACCGCCGGCCACGATCACCGGGACCGGCGCGCTGCCGGTGATCTCGCTCATGGTGTCCGGCGATCCGGTGTAGACGGTCTTGACGATGTCCGCGCCGAGGTCGGCGGCGAGCGTCACGGCGTGCGCGATCAGCACCGGGTCCCGCGGGTCGGCGATCCGCGGGCCACGCGGATACATCATCGCCAGCAGCGGCACGTTCCACCGGTCGCAGGCGTCGGAGACGGCGGCCAGGTCGGCGACCTGCCTCGCCTCCTCGTGGGAACCCAGGTTGACGTGCACGCTGACCGCGTCGGCGCCCAGCCGCAGCGCCTCCTCGACGCTCGCGACCAGGTATTTCGCGTCCGGGTCAGCGGCGTGCACGGTGCTCGCCGAGAGGTGGACGATCAGCGACGTCTCGGCGAACCAGCGGTGGTCGACATAACGCAGCGCACCCTTGTGCAGTACCACCCCGTCGACGCCGTTACCGGCGAGCCTGCCGATCAGGCCGTCCACACCGTTGCCGCCGGTGACCGGACCGTCGGTGACCGAGTGGTCCAGTGGCACGATCAGCAGACGGCCGTAGTCGTGCCGGAACAACCGATTCAGGCGTACCTGCCGCGCGAAGGCGGCGTTGGTGACCACATCCCACTCCTCGTCCGTTGTCAGGGGGAAGCCGTCGACGCGTCAGCATCGAGCGCGAACTCCTCGTGCATCAGTGCCACGGCAGCCGGCCCGCAGGCCAGCGGCACCGTCACCGACGTACGCAGCTGCGAGGTGAACAGCCAGCTGGTGGCGATCCCGGCGGCGGCCAGCGCGCGCAGCAGCCGTGCGGTGTACTGCGGCCGGCTCAGCAGTCCGACGCCGACCAGCGACACCTTCGCCACGTCGGGGTCGACGATCACCGTGCCGCCGACCTCCTCCGCCCGGTCACGCAGCGCGGGCAACACCCGGTCGAGATCGCTGTGCCGCATGGTGAAGCCCATCCGGAACTCGGTCTCCGCCGAGCCGGACCGCGCCACCAGGTCCAGCGGCGCGTTGAGCTCGGCGAGCACGGTCAGCAGGTCCGCCGCCAGGTCGCGGCGCGGCCCGTCCGACCGGATCAGCACCCGCACCACGTCCAGGTCGTGGGTGACCGCCGTGACGCCGTGGCCCTCCAGCTCGGTGCCGTCGGCCCGGCTTGTCACCGGAGTGCCCTCGCCGTCGGTGAGCGAGCTGCGCACCCGGAGGTCGACCTCGTGCGCGGCGGCCAGCTCCGCGGCCCGCGCGTGCAGCACCTTGGCGCCGGCGAAGGCCATCTCGACCATCATCTCGGCGGGCACCCCGGGCAGCACGGCGGCGTCGGCCACCACGCGCGGGTCGGCGTCGTAGACGCCGTCGACGTCGGTGTAGATCTCACAGCTGGTCGCGTCCAGGGCGGCGGCCAGCGCCACCGCAGTGGTGTCCGAGCCGCCGCGGCCCAGCGTGACCAGGTCCCCGTCGGCGTTGCTGCCCTGGAAACCGGCCACCACCACGACCTTTCCCTCGCGGAGATGGGCCCGGACCCGCTTGGTGTCGATGCCGGCGATGAGGCCGGCGCCGGCCGGGCCGGTCACCGCGATGCCGGCCTGCGGACCGGTCAGCGAGACCGCCGGGACGCCGGCGGCGACCAGCGCGGTGGCCATCAGCGCCGCCGAGGCGCATTCGCCGGTGGCCAGCAACTGGTCGGTCTCCCTGGCCGTCGCGGTGCCGCCCAGCTCGGCCGCCTGCCGCAGCAGCGCGTCGGTGGTGTCGCCCTGCGCGGAGACCACCACGACCAGCGAGACGCCGGCGGCGTGCGCGGCGGCGACCGAGGACGCGGCACGCCGGACCCGCGCCACCCCGGCCAGGGAGGTACCGCCGTACTTGCGCACCACAATGTCCATGCCAGTCCTCGAATCCTGGAAAGCCCGGCGGGCGACGGAGATACGAGCGGGCGATCGCCCTGCCATCGACGCTAGTGAGCGACCAGCGGAGAGCGAACTACCCAGGCGGGTAGTCGGTTGGTGGGCCTTGCGGGCCGTGGCGTCGGGCACGCTTTTCGGCATGCCTACCCCGCAGACCGAAACCACAGTCCTGATCGTCGGCGCCGGGCCGGTCGGTGCCGTCCTGGCCATGGAGCTCGCCCACCACGGCGTACGCAGCGTCGTCGTGGACCGCTCCCCCGGCCCCTCCCGGCACCCCAAGATGGACTTCATCCACGGGCGCAGCATGGAGCACTACCGCCGGCTCGGGCTCGCCGATCCGATCCGGCGGCACGGCGTGGCGCCGGATCACCTGTTCAACTTCCAGTGGATCGAGACCTTGGACCGGCCACCGGTGTCGGTGTGGGAACACCCGTCCGTGGAGCAGACGCGCCGGCGGATGGCCGAGGTGAACGACGGCACCGTGCCCCGCGAGCCGTACCAGCGGGTGATGGGCTCCCGGCTGGAGGAGCTGGGCCGTCGGCAGCTGAGCTCGTTGGCCCTGGTGGACCTGCGGGAGGGGTGGACCTTCCGGGGATACACGGCCGAGGGCGACTCGGTGGTGGCGGAGCTCGCCGGGCCGGACGGCAGCCACCACGTCCGGGCGCGTTTCCTGGTCGGCTGCGACGGCGCGAACAGCACGGTGCGCCGGGCCGCCGGGATCACCGTCGACGATGCCACGGGTCCCGTCGAGCACCGGGACGTGTTCTTCCGCAGCACCGATCCCGTGCTGCGGCGCAACGGCCTGTTCTTCCTCACCGTCGCGTCGCGGGGGCTGACCCTGGTGTCCCGCGACGGTGACCAGTTGTGGACCGGCACGTTCCCGCTCTTCGACGCGGCCCAGCGGGACGCCGACCCGGTGGCGGTGCTGCGCGAGCGGCTCGGCGTGGACTTCGCCGTGGACGAGGTGCTGGTGGTGGCCCACTGGGAGGGCCGGCTGGCGGTCGCCGACGCGTACCGTGCCGGGCCGGTCTTCATCGCCGGCGACGCCGCCCACCAGTTCTTCCCGACCGGCGGGCACGGCGCCAACACCGGCATCGGCGACGCGGTGAACCTCGGCTGGAAGCTCGCCGCGGTCGCCCAGGGCTGGGGCGGCCCGGCGCTGCTGGAGAGCTACGAGGCCGAGCGCCGCCCGGTCGGCCTGCTCAATCGTGAGTTCTGCGGAAACCTGCTGGACGTGTGGCGGCGTTACCCGGCCCTCGCCGCGGCCGGCGCGGGCCGCGCCCGGCTCACCGCCTTCCTGGAACGGGAGCGGTACCAGATCCACAACACCGGCATCCACTTCGGCGACTCCTACCGCGGCTCGCCGGTGGTGGCCGGTGCGGACGATGCCGAACCGGCCTGGGACTGGACCCGCATCGTCGCCACGACGACACCGGGATGGCGCCTGCCCAGCGTCCGGCTGGACGACGGCACGGAGCTGCACGACCTGCTGGGACCCGAGCTGACCCTGCTGGACTGCTCGGAGTCGAAGGCGGGCACGGCCATCGCGGACGAGGCGGCCGTCCACGGCATTCCGCTGGTCCACGTCGCCATCGAGGACCCGCACGTGCGATCGATGCTCGAGCGCCCGCTGGTGCTGGTCCGGCCGGATCAGCACGTGGCCTGGCGCGGCGCCGCACCGGCCGATCCCGGTGCCGTCCTCGACGTCGTACGCGGCCGGCGGGAGCCCGGCCCCGGCGAGTAGATCTGCCGCTCGAATGAGTAGTAGGCGTTGTTGCGCCGCCGAGGCGCCGAACATGCTGGTACCACCGCCGGATCCGTTGCCACGCGCCTGTCCGCCCAGCGGGCAGGCGCGGCCATGTCTGCCGCCGGCGGGGTGTCTCATCCCCGGACCGCTTTGAAAGCGAGCGAGATGACTTGGCCCGACCACATCCTGCGACCGGACGGCCCGCCGTTCGCGCTGCTGCACCGGCCCGAATCCGACCGTGACACCGTCGACCTGCTGATCGGCGAGGTGGTGACGGTGCCTCGGCTCGCCGACCTGCCGCTGGCGACCGGTACCACGCCCGCGGGGCCGGCCCACGATCTGCTCGCGCTGGTGCCCTACCGCCAGATCGCCGAACGCGGCTACGACGTCGTCGACGACGGGACGCCGCTGCGGGCCCTGCGCGTCACCGACCAGCGGACGCTGACCGTGGCCGAGGTCCTCGCAACGGTGCCGGACGTCGCGACGACGTTGCGCGGCGCGCACTTCGACATCGACGACGACGCGTACGCCGAGCTGGTCCGCCGGATCACCGCGGACGAGATCGGCACCGGCGAGGGCGCCAACTTTGTCATCCGCCGCTCGCTGCTGGCCGACATCGACGGGTACGCCGCCCAGCCGCGCCACCACGCGCTCGGGGTGTTCGGCCGGCTGCTCCGGGACGAGACCGGCGCCCACTGGACGTTCCTGGTGCACACCCCCGACCGCACGCTGGTCGGCGCCAGCCCGGAACGGCACGTCACCCTCGACGCCGGTACGGCGACCATGAACCCGATCAGCGGCACCTTCCGCTATCCGCCCGCCGGCCCGGACCTGTCCGCCACGCTGCGCTTCCTGGCCGACAGCAAGGAGACCGACGAGCTCTACATGGTGCTCGACGAGGAACTCAAGATGATGGGCCGGGTGTGCCCGGACGGCGGCCAGGTGATCGGGCCCCGGCTGCGCCCGATGGCCCGCCTGGCCCACACCGAGTACTTCATCGAGGGACGCACCGACTTCGACGTACGCCGGATCCTGCGGGAGACCCTGTTCGCGCCGACGGTCACCGGCAGCCCCCTGGAGAGCGCCTGCCGGGTCATCGCCCGCTACGAGCCGGCGGGCCGCGCGTACTACGCCGGTGTCCTCGCCCTGATCGGCCGGGACGCCCGCGGCGGCCAGGCCCTGGACTCGGCCATCGTGATCCGCTCGGCCGACATCGACGCCACCGGATCGGTACGCATCGACGTCGGCGCCACCCTGGTCCGCCACTCCGACCCGCAGGCCGAGGCCGCCGAGACCCGGGGCAAGGCGCAGGCGCTGCTGGCCGCGTTCAGCCCGGGCACCGCCTCCCGGGAGAACGCCGCGTCCCCGGCCGTACCGTGGAAACACCCCGAGGTCGGCCGCGCCCTCGCCGAGCGCAACGCGCGTCTGGCGCCGTTCTGGCTGCGGGCACCCCAGGAACGGATCCGGCCCGTGCCCGCGCTGCTGGGCCGCAGCGTGCTCGTGGTGGAGTGCGAGGACGACTTCACCGAGATGCTCGGCCACCAGCTCAGCACCATGGGGCTGCGGGTGGCGGTCCGCCGTTTCGACACCGGGCCGTCGCTGGACGGCCATGACCTGGTGGTGATGGGGCCGGGGCCGGGCGATCCGCGCGCGACCGCCGATCCGAAGATCGCCACGATGCGCCGCATCCTGTCCCAGGTGCTCGACGAGCGGCGGCCGTTGCTCGCGGTCTGCCTGGGTCACCAGGTGCTCGCCACCCTGCTGGGCCTGCCGGTCCGCCCGCTGCCGGCGCCGAACCAGGGTGCCCAGCACGCGATCCGGCTGCGGGGCCGCCTCGAGCACTGCGGGTTCTACAACTCCTTCAGTGCCTTCGCCACCGCCGACCGGATCGGCCTGACCGACCTCGACCGTGACCCGGCGACCGGTGCCGTGCACGCGATGCGCGGCCGGACGTTTCGTTCTTTCCAGTTCCACGCCGAGTCGGTGCTGACCCGGCGCGGCGTCACGCTCGTCGGCGAGGCCGCCGGCGAGTTGCTCGGGAGCACACCTCCCATCCTGACCGCCGTACGAGCAAAGGAGATCTGGTGATCGGCAACGCCACGCTGACCCGTCCCACCCCGCTGCACGCCGCCCCCGCCGAGCGCACCCTCGACTACTGGCGCGCGCTGCCGGCCGCCCAGCAACCGGCCTGGGCGGCCGAGTGGCTCGTCGACCGGGTCCGCTCGGAGCTCGCCGCGGCACCGTCGCTGGTGGCCTGGGCCGACGTCGACGCGCTGCGCCGGCTGCTGGCCGAGGTGGCCGCCGGCCGGATGCTGGTGGTGCAGGCCGGCGACTGCGCCGAGGACCCGGCCGAGTGCGAGCCCACGGCACTGTCGCGCAAGGCGGGCCTGCTCGACGCGCTCGCCGGGGTGCTGCAGTTCCGCACCGGCCGCCCGGTCATCCGCGCCGGCCGGCTGGCCGGGCAGTTCGCCAAGCCCCGCACCCGGCACACCGAAACGGTCGACGGCGTCGACCTGCCGGCCTTTCGCGGCCTGATGATCAGCGGGGCGGAACCCGACCCGCTGTCCCGCCGCCCGGATCCGCTGCGCATGCTGACCTGCTACCGGGCCGCCGCCGCGGCGATGGACCACCTGTGGCGGGCGTCGTCGTGGTGCCCGCGGCCGCACGGTCCGGTCTGGACCAGTCACGAGGCCCTGGTGCTCGACTACGAGCTGCCGCAGGTCCGGCACCTGTCCGGTGGGCGGCTGATGCTCGGCTCGACCCACTGGCCGTGGATCGGTGACCGCACGCGGCAGCTCGACGGCGCGCACGTACGCCTGTTCTCCGCCATCAGCAATCCGGTGGCCTGCAAGGTGGGCCCGGGGATGAGCCCGGAGGGCCTGACGGAGCTGTGCGCGGCGCTGGACCCGGACCGCGAGCCGGGACGGCTGACCCTGATCGCCCGCCTCGGCGCCGACCTGGCCGCCCAGCGGCTGCCGGAGCTGGTCGCCGCGGCACGGACGGCCGGGCACCCGGTGATCTGGCTGTGCGACCCGATGCACGGCAACACGGTCACCGCACCGGACGGCCGCAAGACCCGGCGCGTCGACACCATCGTGCGCGAGGTGCGCGACTTCCAGGAAGCAGTGACCGCGGCCGGCGGGGTGGCCGGCGGCCTGCACCTGGAGACCACCCCCTACGCGGTGACCGAGTGCGTCGCCGACGCCGGTGAGCTCGACCGGCCCCGGCCGGACGGGACGTACACCACGCTCTGCGACCCGCGCCTCAACCCCGAGCAGGCGCTGGCCGTCGTCGCGAACTGGACCGGTTCGCCGCACACCACGTGAGGAGAGAACAGTGAGCATCCCGCGCATCACGTCGTATCCCATGCCCGCGCCCGACGAGGTACCCGAGAGCAGAGCCGGCTGGGTGCTCGATCCGGACCGCGCGGTGCTGCTCATCCACGACATGCAGCGGTACTTCGTCCGGTTCTTCCCCCCGGGTGAGGCGCCGGTCGCCGAGCTGATCGACAATGTCCGGGCCATGCGGGAGCACTGTGCGCGACTGGGGATCCCGGTCGCGTACACCGCCCAGCCCGGTGACATGACCGACGAGCAGCGAGGGCTGCTGAAGGACTTCTGGGGCTCCGGCATGACCAGCGAGCCGGACGACCGCGAGGTGCTCGCGGAGATCCGCCCGGCGGCCGGTGATCTGGTGCTGACCAAGTGGCGTTACAGCGCGCTGCACCGCACCGAGCTGCTGGAGTTCATGCGCCGTACCGGCCGCGATCAGCTGATCGTGTGCGGGGTGTTCGCCCACATCGGCTGCCTGATGACCGCGGCCGACGCGTTCACCAACGACGTCCAGCCGTTCCTGGTCGCCGACGCGGTGGCCGACTTCTCGCTGGAGTATCACCGGCTGGCGCTGACCTGGGCGGCCGAGCGCTGTGCCGCCGTACCGGTCACCGCCGCGGTGCTGGCCGCGCTGGCGGCGCCCCGTGCGGTCGGCGCGCGGCGCCGGTGACCCGGTCTTCTCTCCCTGGGTAAGACTCGGGGCCGGCCGGATATCCGGCCGGCCCCTTCGGGCCTCTCAGCGCTTGACGCCGGAGATGACCACGTCGCCCAGCCCGCCGACGTGCATCCGGCCGGTCGGCTCGAAGCCGGCGTCGCCGAACCAGTCCTCGTACTCGGCGCAGGTGTAGACCATCCCCTCGCCGCTGGCCACGGTCAGGAAGTACGCCGACAGCGCCGCCGCCAGGTCGGGGCCCGTGCCGTCGTCGTCGGCGCCGGGGGTGACCACGAAGATCCCGGCGCCCGGCTCCACCGCGCGACCCGCCTTGGCGAGCAGCTCCTTGTTCCGCTCGATCGACCAGATCTCCAGGAAGTGGCCGAACAGGACCGCGTCGCAGCCCTTCGGGAACTCGTCGTTGAACGCGTCCAGGCCCACCGCGCGCACCCGGTCGCTGAGGTCCAGGGTGGCGATCTTCTCGTTCGCCCGCTCCGCGACGGTCGGCAGGTCCACGATCGTCACCCGCAGGTGCGGCCAGCGCCGGGCCAGGTGCGTCGCGTTGATCGCGGTCCCGCCGCCGATGTCCAGCAGGTGGGTGTACTTCGACAGGTCCAGGTGCTGCACCAGTTCCTCGGCCACCAGCCGGCTGACCGACCCCATCATGTTGTGGAAGGTCTTCTCCAGCTTGGGGGTCTGGGCGAGCCGGCCGTACAGCGTCGGCGAGTCACCCGGGATGGCCTCGCGCAGGCCGACGTTGGTGTACTCCTTCAGGGACTCGTAGAACCAGGCCATCGGCCGGTAGTTGACGTGCTGCTCCCAGGGCACGAACGCGGCCGGCACGTCGTCCAGCTTGCCGGCCAGCGGTTCGGCGACGGCCGTGTTGTAGTACCGGTCGCCCTCTTTGCGCAGCAGGCCGGCCGACGTGACGCCGAGCAGCAGGATGCGCGCGGGCTGGTTCTCGATGCCGAGCCGGCCGGCGATCTCCTCGCGGGTCAGACCCGGTTCCCGGCCGAGCAGTTCGAAGAGGTGGAACTCGCAGGCCGCGCTCAGGAACTGGAAGCGGTAGTGGGCGTAGAACAGCTCACGCAGCGGGTCGATCTGATTCGTACGCGGGTCGTTGGTCGCCGTGGACATGTGGTGCGGCTCCTTAGACGGTAGGTGACTCTGCTGACGGGTGCGCTCAACGGAGCGCGGATGCGATGCGAACGCCGGTGGCTCCCCGCACCCGGTCGATGACCGCGGCCGGGTCGTCACCGACGGTGTCGCCGCGCCAGGCGACATGCTGGTCCGGGCGGACCAGCACCAGGTCGCGCTCCCACAGCTCGCGGACGCGCGGCTCCTGGATCACGACGTGACGCACCGGCAGGCCCCGCTCACCGGCGGCGGCCAGCAGGGGCTCCGCCCGCCCGTCACCCGCGGTGTCGACGAGGGTGAACTCGGGGCCGAACCGGTCGAACAGCTGGGTGCCGTCGGCCAGCAGCAGGCTCGGCGGCCGCGCACCCGGCCAGGTGCTCGGCCGGTACCGCAGCGGCTCGGCGGGTGGCTCGGGGGTGCCGTCGGCCCAGACGAGCGGGGAATCGTGGTAGCGGTAGTCCAGGTAGATGCCCTCGTACGTGTTCTCGCCCGGCTGCGCGGTCAGGAACTCGGCCAGTTGTGCCGCCGGGGCGTTCTCCTGGCGCAGCCGCATGTGCTGGAAGTGCACGTCCAGGTGGCTGCGGGACATGGCCATGTTGCGCAGCCCGACCGGCCGGCGCTCCGCCTCGTAGCTGTCCAGCAGCGCCGGGCCGCCGTACCCGTTGATGAGCGCGGCCAGCTTCCAGCCGAGGTCGACCGCGTCGCCCGCGCCGGTGTTCATGCCGTGGCTGCCGGCCGGGAACATCTGGTGCGCGGCGTCGCCGGCGAGCAGCACCCGGCCGCTGCGGTAGCTGTCGGCGATGAGGTATTGCGGCGTCCAGCGGGAGCTCACGTGCACCTGGTCGATGGCCAGGTCGACACCGAGCAACGACCGGATCCACCCGGCGGGATCGGACGGCGGCGGATCAAAATCGCTCTGGCGGACGGCATGGAACGACCACGTGCCCGCCTCGTCGAGCGAGATGAGCACGTAGCGGTCGGTGAAGTAGTGCCAGAAATATCCCTGCCGGAACAGGTTCGCGCTGTCGGTGCTGCGGAAGGTCACCGAGTACGCGGCCGGCAGCTCCCGGACCCCGCCGTCCGCGGCGTCCGCGATGCCCCCACCGGTCAGCGGGATGCCGACGCCGCGCCGTACGGTGCTGGACGCGCCGTCGCAGGCGGCCAGGTAGCGGGAGCGGACCTGCCGGGTCGCCCCGGCCGCCAGGTCCTCGAAGGTGCTGGTGACCCCGTCGGCGTCCTGGTCGAGCGACACGAACCGCCACCGGTTGCGGACCTCGATCAGCGGGTGGCGCCGGCACCGCTCGAGCAGGACCGGCTCGAGCTCGGCCTGCGAGATCCGCTGGTACGGCTGGCTGGGCTGAGTCCCGTCGTTGAGCTCCCTGATCTGCTGCCACTTCTCCTCGACGGACGGTTGCCGCCAGACGGCGAGCAGATCGCCGCCCAGGCCGGTCGACCAGATCACGTCGAAGGGGTACTTCGCCGGCACGCCCGCGCGGCGGATGTCCTCGGCGATGCCCAGCCGGGCGTGGTGCTCCATGGTGCGGGGGTTGGTGAACTCCATCTTCGGGTGCACGGTGGGGCCGGCGTTCTGCTCGGCCAGCAGGCACGCCACCCCGTGGTGCGCCAGTTCCAGCGCCGCCATCATGCCGACCGGGCCGGCGCCGACCACCACGACCGGAATGCCGGTCATCAGTGGTCCTCGGGAACCGGCACGGCCGGCGTCAGCTGCTCCGTGTGGTGTCGCCTGCGGATCTCCGCCACGGCCTCCTGCAGCGCCTTCTCGTCGCCGGGCGGGGCGGCCAGCAGGTCGGCGATGTCCTGCTGGTAGTTCTCGTGCCCGGCCGGCGTGGCGACCAGCAGGAACCGCATCGGGACCAGGCCCGGGTTGCGGAAGCCGTGCGGGGTGCCGCGCGGCACGTAGAGCACGCTGCCCGGGGTCGCCCGGGCCACCTTGTCGCCGCCGGCCGACTCCCAGTTCGTCCACGAGCCCGGCTCCGACGTCCGCACGGTCGGTTCGAAGGCGAACAGCTCCACCTCGCCCTCGAGCACGTAGAAGATCTCCTCGTGGGTGGTGTGCAGATGCGCCCCCACGTCGAAGCCCGGCGCGAACCGGCACTCGACCGCCAGCATGTTCGGGGTGTGTACCTCACCCACCTTCAGCGTCACCTGATGGCCGATCGGCCGGCCGGCGCCTGGCTTGACAAAGAACCCGTCCGCGGTCATCGCCGTTTCCCCTCGTGTCCGCATCCTCGACACAAGGCAGCATCCATCGGCCGGACACAGCGGCAACATCACGTGTTCGTGGGGTCCTCGGCGGCGGGACCGCACCGGCCACCGCCGCGGCTGGGGGCGGTTGGCCGGAAAGGCGTTCTTACGTGATATCCGCGTTTGCCATGACGATCCGGGTGAGCTCCACCCGGCTGCTGATGCCCAGCTTCGCGAACACCTTGCGAAGATGGCTGTCGACCGTGTGCGGTGACAGGAACAGCTGGCGTGCCACCTCGCGGTTGGTCGCGCCCTGGACGACCAGCTCGACGACCCGCAACTCCGCCTGGGTGAGCCCGGCCAGCGGTGGCTCCACCGGCGCCGATCCGGCCTGCTGACGGACGCCGACGGCCTGCATCCGCCGTTCCACGCGCAGCATGCCCTGCCGGGCCCCGGACTCGTCGTAGACGGCGAGCGCGGCCTTGAGCAGCTTGACGGCCCGCGCCTTACGTCCCGCCGCGAGCTCGGCGACCGCGGTGTCCTCCAGCGCGCTCGCCCGGACCAGCGGCCGCCGCGAACTCTCCAGCAGCGCCACGCTCTCGTTGAGGCGGGCGACATCCATCCGGGCCAGGCCGTCGGCGTGGGCCGCCGCGCCGGCGAGGGTGGTGTTGCCGGGGTTGCGGCGGGCCAGCCCGGCGGCGAGGGCGGCGATCCGGGCCTCCTCGACCGGCCGGCCGGCCTGCTTGTTGATCCGTACCATCGCCGCGAGCGCCCCCGGGTCCTGCACGAACATGAGCACCCGTTCGGGCAGCTGGAAGTTCAGCTCGGTGAGCGCCTGGTGCGCCTCCTTCACCTGCCCACCGGCCTCGTGGATGACCGCGGCGGCCCAGGCGGCGTCCTCGGGTGGCACTGTGATCCCGGTGACCAGCATCCGCTGCGTACGGTGCAGATAGTCACGCGCGAGCGGCATCTGGTCGCGCAACGCCGCGACCCGGCCCAGCAGCGCGGCCAGCGGCACGCTCAGCTGCAACGCGCCGACGTGCTCGGCCACCCGCAGCCCGGCCTCCCCCTCGGCTTCCACGTCGGACAGCCGGCCCTGCGCGAAGTACAGCGACGCGCGGTAGAAGTGCCACAGCGGCAGGGACCACGCGGTCCCCAGCCGTTCCGCCTCCCGCTGGCCGGTGGCGTAGATCTCCTCCGCTTCCTCGAAGCGGTCCTGGGCGACCAGGGCCGCCCCCATCCAGATGTCGGGGTGGTGGTGCTCGGCCACGCCGCCGGCACGCCCGATCTCGGCCACCGCGTCCTTGGCGAACCGCACCGCGTCGTCGAGGTCACCGCGCGCCCGGGCGGCCACGCTGCGCGCGGCGCTGCCGAAGGCCACCGCGGCGGAGACGCCCACCCGCATCCCCAGGTCGACGGCCTGTTCGGCCGCCTGGTCGGCGGCCCGGAGGTCGGTGGCCAGCAGCGCGTGCGCCCGGACCGCGTACAGCTGGGCCCGGATCGCCTGGTCGGCGGAGGGCAGGGCCAGGCCCCGATCGGTCAGGTCCACCACCGCGCCGTTGTGCCCGGCGTGCTTGTAGGACTCGGCCAGGCCGAGCACCAGCTGCCCCTCGGCCTCGGTGTTGACCGGGCCGCTGAGAGCGCGCTCACCCCACGTGCGAGCCTCGGCGAGCCGGCCGGCCGAGGCCAGCATGCGCACCGCGTCGGAGATCAGCATGGGCCGGCTGCGGTCGGCGTCCTCGAGCATCTCGACCGCCCGCAGCAGCAGGTTCGCCGAGGTGCTGGGCGCGCAGGCGGCCATCTGCCCGGCTGCCGCCCGCAGCAGCTCGACGGTCTGCACGTCGCCGCGGTACTCGGCGCGGACCAGATGATCCGCGATCTCGACGACCGGCCGGCCCTCCGCCCTGAACACCAGCGTGGCCTCCCGGTGCAGCATCGAGCGCACCGCGCCGTTCATGTTGTCGTAGACCGCCTCCCGGACCAGGTCGTGCTGGAAGGCGAGCCGGGAGTCGCAGTCGACGAGCGTGCCGCTGGCGACGGCCTCGTCGGCGATCGTCATCACCTCGCTGGTCGGGCGGTGCAGCAGCAGGGCGGCGGTGTGCAGGGAGAACGTTCCGCCCAGGACCGCGCCGATCTGCAGCAGCTGGCGGACCTCCGGCGAGAGGCTGGACAGCCGCTGTTCGACCGCGGACAGGAAGCCGGAGGGCAGTTCGCTGCCGACGACGCTGGCCAGCCCGTCGCAGGTGTTGATGCGCTCGGTCGCGGAGAGATTGGTGAGCACCTCGTGCAGCAGGAAGGGGTTCCCGCCACTGCGTGCGGCGATGGCGGACACGGTGGCGTCCGCCCGCGCGCCGAGCACCCGGCGGCACAGCTCGGCGATCGCGTCGTCGCTCAGCGGCTGCAGGTGCACCTCGCGGACCCCGTCGTCGATCAGCCAGCGAAGGGCGCTCTGGGCGGGCAGCTCGGCCGGCACGGGCGACCGGGCGAACAGCCAGAGGATCGGCAGCAGCGACAGCCTGGGCACCAGGACGCGCAGGGCGAAGGCGCTGAGCTCGTCCGTCCACTGTGCGTCATCGAGGACGATGACCAGCGGCCGCTCGCGGGTCACTTCCTCCAGCCGCTCGGTGACCAGGTCTATCCGCGAGTACTGATTGGCGGCGATCGGGGACAACCGGTCCGGACCGAGAACCGAACGGAGGGTGGTGACGACGGTGGACAGCGGAGCCACCCGGTCCAGCTCGGTGGCGCGACCGCGGGCGACCAGCAGATCACGTTCCATGGCCAGCGAAACGGCGCTGTCCAGCAGCAGGGTCTTCCCGATTCCCGCAACGCCGGTGAGCACGATGCAGGAACCTGTGCCCCGTTCGAGCGCGGTGATCGCGTCCGTCAGGGTCTTCCACTCCCTGTCACGTCCTACCGCCTGCAACGTCACGCCCCCCGACATAGCCGTTCCATACCGTAGTAGCAGGAGCGGGCATCACGGAAAGGTTTATAAGACTTACCATCCGTAATCAGTAATCACCTCATTATCGACATCATTCTCGCAAAAATGCCACCTGCCGTCGCACATGTGTACTCACCGTGACCCCGGGCGCGAACCCCGTTCACATATTAAAAATGTGTTGCTCATCACGATCGGATGTCACAGCGGGTGGTACGAGCAGGCCGCGCCCGTACGGACCGGGCTGCGCGGAAGTCGTTGTGATCCTTTGTGGACTCGCCTAGGGTGGTGTCGAGGTCGCCACCGCCCGCGGGTTTCCCGTTTCCGCGAGGACGTGAAGGACGGGCGGGGCCGGGTCCCCGACGTGGACCGCCTCCGCCGGTTGGTGCCACCGGTTCGGATCACACTCTTTCGGCTCTTCGAGCTCTTCGATTCCTCCAGCAGACAGCGAGAGCCGGAATCGTCCATCGAGGAAGGTGAATGATCATGCGGGTGTTCGTGGCAGGCGGGAGCGGAGTGATCGGGCGGCGGCTGGTGCCACAGCTCGTGGCGCGGGGCCACGAGGTGACGACGACAACAACGAAGGCGGCCAAGCTGGACATGCTGGCGCGACTGGGCGCCGACGCGATCGTGCTGGACGGGCTCGACGCAGAAGCGGTCCAGGAGGCGGTGGCGAAGGCCCGCCCGGATGTGATCGTCCAGCAGATGACCGCGATCGACAACAGCCAGCCCGTGACCAAGGACCCGGACCGCTACTTCGCCACCACCAACCGGCTGCGCACCGAGGGAACGGACAACCTGCTGGCCGCCGCCAGGGCGACCGGCGTGTCCCACGTGGTCGCCCAGGGCCACGCCAGCTGGAACGGCGACCGCACGGGCGGCTGGGTGAAGACCGAGGAGGACCCGCTGACCACGCAGGCGGGGCCGAAGTTCCGCAAGGCGGCGGAGGCTCTGCTCCACCTCGAGGACGTGGTCGTCAAGGCCGGCGGCACGGTGCTGCGCTACGGCGGGTTCTACGGGCCGGGCGCCACCGACGACCAGGTCATGATGGTGCGGGAGAGAAAGTACCCGCTCGTCGGCAAGGGCAGCGGCTACATGTCGTGGGTGCACGTCGACGACGCGGCGAGCGCTACCGTCCTGGCCGTGGAGCAGCAGCCGAAGGGCGTGTTCAACATCGTCGACGACGAGCCCGCCCCGGCCAGCGAGTGGCTGCCGTACCTGGCCGAGTGCGCGGGCGCGGAGCCGCCCCCGGCCATGCCCGAGTCGCAGGCCCGGCTGCTGGCCGGGGATTTCGCGGTGATCCTGATGACCGAGGGACGCGGCTTCTCCAACGCCAAGGCCAAGCGGGAGCTCGGCTGGCAGCCGCATTACCCCTCGTGGCGCCAGGGCTTCAGAGAAGGGCTGGCCTGACCGAGGACCGGGTTGAGCGATCGAATCGGAGGTTCGTGATGACAGGTACGGCAACGGGGCCACTGGCGGGGCCGCGCGAGGCGTTCGAGCTGCACCGGGCGCGACTGCTCGCGGAGGAGAAGGCCGGCGTCGACTACCGGGCGATGCTCGCCGAGGACGTGATCGGCGAGGTGCCCTTCGCGCGGCCGGGTGAGCCGCGCCGCTTCGAGGGCCGGGCGGAGTTCGGCGGCTGGGCCAGAGCACTGTCCGGGCGCGTCCGCTTCACGGATGTGCGTGATGTGGTGGTGCACGAGACGGCGGACCCGGAGGTCGCCGTCGTCGAATACACAGTGGAGGGCGTGCGGGCGGCCGACGGGGTGAAGGCCACGGCGCCCCTCGTCCTGGTGGTGCGGGTCCGTGCCGGGCGCGTCGTGCTGTGGCGCGAATACCAGGACCCGGCGGCCATGGCGGTGCTCGCGGGCGACGCCTGACCGGTGGCCGAGCCGGCGGCACCTGGCCCCCCGGTCACGGACCACCCCGAAGAACCCGCGAACACGTGATGTGATGGCACGGTTGCTCACGGACACTTGAAATGTCCGATGCGGTAGAGACTGAGGCATCCGCCGGGCCCGGTGTGCCGCGCCGGGCCCCGCCGAAGGGGCGCCGCGGACGCGCGCCGAACGTCCGAACGCGACCATCCAGCCCATCAGGGGAGGTCCCAGAATGCCGTCTGCCCTTTTCCGAGTTCCTGACGAGTACGACGTGATCGTGATCGGCGGCGGGCCGGCCGGAGCGACGACCGCCGGGCTGCTGGCTCAGCGCGGTCGTCGCGTCCTCGTCCTCGATCGGGAGCGCTTCCCCCGGTATCACGTCGGGGAGTCGCTCATCCCGGCTTTCATGCGCCCCATGCAGGAAATGGGGATAACCGAACGCCTGGACGCGCGGGGGTTCGAGCGGAAGTACGGCGGCACTCTGGTCTGGGGAAACAACCAGGTGCCGTGGAACTTCTCGTTCGTCGAGGGTGGCGCGTATCCGTACGCCTTCCACACCCGGCGAGCCGACCTGGATGCGCTGATCCTGGACCGGGCCAGGGAGCTCGGCGCCTTCGTGATCGAGGACGCCACCGTCAAGGAGCCCGTCGTGGAGGACGGCCGGGTCCGTGGAGTGCGCTTCGCGCTGCGCGGCCTGGACGGGCTGCACGAGGTGCGGGCTCAGCTGGTCGTCGACGCGTCGGGGCAGGCCCGCGTGCTCGGCCGCCGGTTCACCGAGGTGAGGTGGCACGACGAACTGCGCAACGTCGCGGTGTGGACGTACTTCGACAACTGCGAGCGGCTGCCCGGTGACGAGTACACCAACATCCTCATCGAGGGGCTGGACGACGGCTGGTTCTGGGCCATTCCCATCGACAAGGGCACGGTCAGCGTCGGCTATGTGACGCGCTCGGCCACCGCCGGCGAGGACGGCCATTCGCTGGAGGACCTGTTCCACTCCAGGCGGCAGCGCACGACGAAGCTCGCGAAGATGCTCGCCGGGGCCCGTCAGTCCGCCGGATTCCGTACGGCGCGGGACTGGTCGTACCACAGCAACCGGTTCCACGGCGACGGCTGGGTCCTGGTCGGGGACTCGGCGGCCTTCGTCGACCCGCTGTTCTCCACCGGGGTCGCGCTGGCGACGCTCGCCGGCAGCACCCTGGCCAAGATCCTCGACCGGATCATCGAGCATCCGGCGATCGAGGAGAAGGCGCTGGACCGGTACGCCACCGCGTACTCCGGGTTCTTCGACGAGATCCGCGCGTTCGTGGAGCGCTTCTACGACCAGACGAAATACAAGGAGTTCTACTACAGCCTCGCCCAGGAGCTGGTCGACCCGGAGCGCAAGAACGAGCCGTCCGCGGACTTCGTGACGCTGATCTCCGGGCTCAGTGGCCGCCACCCGCTGTTCCACATCGACCTCGACGACCTGATCGCAGACACGATGGCACCCACCGCCGGGACATCGAACGTCTGATCCCGCCGGGGACTGAGAGCGAGATGGCCTCGACATGACCAGTCATCAGCTGCAACTGCTCTTCGTCGACCTGGCCCTGATCCTGCTGCTGGCCCGCGGTCTCGGGTGGCTCTTCGGCCGGATGGGGCAGCCGCCGGTCGTCGGTGAGATCCTCGCGGGCGTCCTGCTCGGCCCCACCCTGCTGCCCGCGGCGATCAGCGGAACCCTGTTCCCCGCCGACGTCCGGATACCGCTGACCGGCATGGCCGCCGTGGGTGTCGCCCTCTTCATGTTCACCGTGGGAGTGGAGATCGACACCGCGGCGCTGCGGGGGCGGGGCCGGATCACGGCTGTCTCGGCCTTCGGGTCCATGGCCCTGCCCTTCCTGCTGGGAGTCGTGCTGGCCCTGTGGCTGGCCCACGAGCACGATCCCCGGCAGCGGGCGGCATTCATCGTGTTCATCGGTCTCTCGGTGTCGGTGACCGCCTTCCCGGTCCTCGCCCGCATTCTGAGCGACCGCGGCCTGTCCGCCACCGCGCTGGGCGCGATCGCGCTGGCCACGGCCGCCGTTGTGGACGTGGTGGCCTGGGCCGCGCTGGCCGGTGTGCAGGCGACCGTCGGCAGGGGCGACGGACCCCGCTGGCCGGTGGTGCTGATGCTGCCGTACGTGGCGTTGATGCTGCTGGTGGTGCGGCCCCTGCTGCGCCGCATGCTGGTGCGGGGCGGCAAAGCCGTACGGCTGGCCGCCCCGGGCACGGCGGTCGCGTTGATCGGGGCGCTGCTGTCGGCGGCGGCGACCGAGGCGATGGGGATGCACTACATCTTCGGCGCCTTCCTCTTCGGCCTGATGATCCCCCGGCAGCACACCGCCCGCCTGCGCACCGAGCTTCTCGAGCGCACCGGGCGGATCACCGCCCTGCTGCTGCCGGTCTACTTCGTGGTGGCCGGCTCCCAGGTCGACCTCAGCCGGCTGCACGGCGGCGACCTGCTGCAGCTCGGGGCGATCCTGCTGGTGGCCGTGGCGGGGAAGTTCGGCGGCGCCTACCTCGCCGCCCGCTCCCAGGGCCTGCCGGCCCGGCCCGCGGCGGCACTCGGTGCGCTGATGAACACCCGGGGCCTGACGGAGCTGGTCATCCTCGACATCGGGCTCCAGCTGAAGCTGCTCGACAGCGGTCTGTACTCCCTCATGGTCGTGATGGCCGTGGTCACCACCGCCATGACGGGGCCCCTGCTGTCCCGCGTGTACGCCAAACCCGTGGAGCTGAACCGGGCCGACGGCAAGCGTGAGCCGGATCCCGCGCCGGCCCTGCCCTGACCACCGTAGAAAGGCGAGACCCATGCAGAACAGCCATGGCGCACAGAGCCGCACCAACACCTACGACGTGGCAATCCTCGGCAGCGGCATGGCCGGCGGCATGCTGGGCGCGGTGCTCGCCCGCAACGGGGTACGGGTGCTGCTGATCGACGCCGGCACCCACCCACGGTTCGCCGTCGGCGAGTCCACCATCCCGTACACCTCGGGCATGACCAGGCTCATCGCCGACCGGTACGGGGTGCCCGAGCTCAAACCGCTCTCCAGTCACAAGGGCATCAGCCGGCAGGTGTCGCGCTACTGCGGTCAGAAACAGAACTTCGGCTTCGTGTACCACCGTGCGGGGGAACGGCAGGACCCGAAGGAGATCAACCAGCTGGTGGTGCCCTCGGCCATCCGCACCGAGACGCACCTGTTCCGGCAGGACATCGACTCGTACCTGTTCCATGTGGCGGTCAAGTACGGTGCCGAGCCGTTGCTGAACACGCGGATCACGGACGTGGACATCGATCCGGACTCCGGAGTGGTGCTCCGCACGGAGCAGGGCCGGGAGTTCCGGGCCGGCTACGTCGTGGACGGCAGCGGATTCCGGTCACCGCTGGCGGAGAAGTTCGCGCTGCGGGAGACGCCCACCTCGGCCCGTACGCACTCCCGGACCCTGTTCACCCACATGATCGGGGTGCGCCCCTTCGACCGGGCGCCGGCGGCACAGCGGCACGACCAGCCCAACCCCTGGCACCACGGCACGTTGCACCACGTCTTCGACGGCGGCTGGCTGTGGGTGATCCCGTTCGACAACCACGCCGACTCGCTCAACCCGCTGTGCAGCGTGGGGCTGACGCTGGACCCGCGGGTCTTTCCCAAGGACGACGCGCCCGCACAGCTCGAGTTCGACGCGTTCCTGCGCCGTTTCCCGCAGATCGAATGGCAGTTCCACGACGCCCGGGCGGTGCGCCCCTGGGTGTCCACCGGCCGGCTGCAGTACTCGGCCAAGCAGGTGGTCGGCGACCGCTTCTGCCTCACCTCGCACGCGGCCGGGTTCATCGACGCGCTGTACTCGCGCGGCCTGACCAACACCCTGGAGGTGGTCAACGCCCTGGGCTGGCGGCTGATCGCCGCCACCCGCGACGGCGACTGGTCGACCGAGCGCTTCGCCTATCTGGAGACGCTCCAGCAGGGCCTCTTCGGCTTCCACGACGACCTGGTCTTCAGCTCCTTCGTGGGCTTCCGGGACTACGAGTTGTGGAACGCGGTGAACCGCACCTGGATGCTGGGCACGATGCTGGGCAACGTCATGCTGGAGGACGCCTACTACCGGTTCACGCGCAGCGGGAACGCCGAGATCCTCCGGGGGCTGGAGGATTCCGCGCACCCCGGCTCCCCGCTGCCGGTGAGCCCGGGCTTCACCGCGATGAGCGCTCTCACCCGGGACCTGTGCGTCCAGGTCGAGGAGGGCTCGCTCGCCCCGCGGGAGGCGGCCGGGCGCATTCTGTCGGTCATCCGGGAAGCCGATTTCATCGCCCCCTCGTTCCGTCTCGGGCACCGCGATTCCCGCTGTTTCGCCATGTCGCCGGCCAAGATGGCGAAGAACGCGGTGTGGGCCCGCCGGGATGCGCCCCCGGAGATCGGCTCCCGAATGATCAATGCGAGCAAGGGCCTGGTGCGGATGCGCCTGATGGGCGGATAGCACATGACTGCGCATTCAGATCGTGATCCCGCCGACCTCATCGCCGTCGTCGGAATGGCCGGGCGTTTTCCCGGTGCGCCGGACACGGAAAGCCTGTGGCAGCTGCTGATGTCCGGCGGCGATGCGATCGGCCCGGTTCCGGCGGACCGCTGGGACGCCGGCGAACAGCCCGATCCCGAGCTGCGGATCCAGGGGGTCGGCGGCTTCCTGGACTCGGTGGACCGCTTCGACGCCGCCTTCTTCGGCATCTCACCGCGCGAGGCGGCCGCCATCGACCCGCAGCAGCGCCTGCTGCTCGAGGTCGGCTGGCGCGCCTTCGAGGACGCCGGGCAGCGAGCCTCGGACCTGGTCGGCTCCCGGACGGGCGTGTACGTCGGCGCCTCCTGGCACGACTACGAGCTGCTCCGCGCCGACCGGGGCGCCCGCCCCACCCCGCACAGTCTGGTGGGCAACGCCCTGGACGTCATCGCCGCCCGCTTCTCGTACGTCTTCGGCCTGCGCGGTCCCAGCATGACGGTGGAGACCGGCTGTTCGTCCTCGCTCGTCGCCCTGCACCTGGCCGTCCAGGCGCTGCGGCAGGGCGAGATCGACGCCGCCGTGGTCGGGGCGACCAATCTCATGCTGGACCCGCACGTGACGGTGGGCCTGACCCACTTCGGCGCCCTGTCCCCGGACGGCCGCTGCAAGACCTTCTCCGCGGCGGCGAACGGCTTCGTGCGCGGCGAGACGGTCGCCGCGCTGTACGTGAAGACGCTGCGCCGGGCCCTGGCCGACGGCGACCGCATCCACGGCGTCGTGCTCCGTACGGTCGTCAACAACGACGGTGGCGGCGAGAGCCTCGTGACGCCGAGCCCGGCGGGGCAGGAGGACCTGCTGCGCCAGGCCTACGGCGGACCACTGCCACCGGGAGCACCGGCGTACGTCGAGGCGCACGGGACGGGCACCGGCCGCGGCGACCCGATCGAGGTGACCGCGCTCGGGCGGGTCCTGGGCCGGGACCGGGGCGACGAGCCGCTGCTGGTCGGCTCCATCAAGACCAACATCGGCCACCTCGAGGCCGGCGCGGGCATGGCCGGACTGATCAAGCTGCTCCTGGCGCTGCGCCACCGGACGCTGCCGCCGAGCCTGCACGCGGAGGAGCTGAACCCCGACATCCCGTTCGAGGAACTGGGTGTCCGGGTGGTGCGCGAACCGGTGACCCTGCCCGCGTCCGGTCCCCTGTACCTCGGCGTCAACTCCTTCGGCTGGGGCGGAACCAACGCTCACGTGGTGGTGACCGGCCCGCCCGAGCAGCAGCCGGCCGCGCACCCGGCGGACCCGGACCGGGCGAGCCACGCCGAACTGCCGGTGTTCGTCCCGCTGTCGGCCCGGGACCCGGCGGCACTGGCCGAGCGGGCCCGGCAGCTGACCGACTGCGTTCCGCGGACTCCGGCCGGCGTCGGCGCCCTGGCCGGCGCCCTCGCGTGGCGCCGCGACCACTTCCCGCTCCGTGCCGCGTTGACCGTCGCCGAGCCCGACCGGCTGCGCACGGCCTTGTCCGGCGTCGCCGCCGCGGCCGACCGCGGCGCCCGATTCACCGAGGCGGCCGGCGAGCTGCCCGGCGTGGTGGTGGGACGCGCACGCCCGCACCGGCGCACCGCCTTCGTCTT
Organism: Actinoplanes sp. NPDC049599; assembly: GCF_044465625.1. NCBI lineage: Bacteria > Bacillati > Actinomycetota > Actinomycetes > Micromonosporales > Micromonosporaceae > Actinoplanes > Actinoplanes sp. NPDC049599. The sequence goes on along the minus strand of NZ_JBITLX010000025.1, from coordinate 104,343 downwards.
CCCCGGGCAGGGTTCGCAGTGGCTGGGCATGGGCCGCGAACTCTTCCGGGACGTCATGCCGTTCGCGGAGGTGATCCACCGCTGCGCCAAGGCCCTCGAACCGCACGTCGACTGGGACCTCACCGCCGTCTTCGCCGACGGCACCGACGACTTCTGGACGACCCGCATCGACGTCCTGCAGCCCACGCTGTGGGCCATGTCCCTGGGGCTCGCCGAGCTGTGGCGGGCCGCCGGGGTGGAGCCCGACGTCGTGCTCGGCCACAGCCAGGGCGAGATCACCGCGGCCACCTTCGCCGGGATCCTGTCGTACGAGGACGCCGCGCTGGTGACCGCCCGGCGCAGCGCGATCGCCCGGCGCACGTCGGGCCGGGGCCGGATGCTCGCGGTCGACCTGGACCGGGACGCCGCGCAGGCGGCCCTGGAGGGCTTCACGGACAGTGTGGCCCTCGCCGTGCACAACGGGCCCCGGGCATGCGTGCTGTCCGGCGGCGAGGACTCGGTGCTCGTGCTCAAGGAACTGCTGGAGGCGGAGGGCACGTACTGCAGGCTGGTCAACGTCGACTACGCCTCCCACAGCCCGCAGATGGACGAGCTGCGTCCGGACCTGCTGCGGGCTCTGGCGCCCAGCCGGCCCGGGACCGGGACCGTCGCACTGATGTCCACGGTGTACGGCCGCGTGCTCGACGGGCCGGAGATGGACGCCGCGTACTGGGCGGAGAACCTGCGCCGACCCGTGCTGTTCGCCGATGCCATGAACGCCCTCTTCGACGAGGACGTCACCCACGTCGTGGAGATCAGCCCGCACCCGGTGCTGACCCCGGCCATGGAGCAACTGGCCGCACTGCGCCCCGAACCGCCCGCGGTGCTCACCACGATCCGCCGCGACCAGGGCGACCGGGCGGCGCTCACGCTGGCCCTGGCCCGTGGCTACGTCGCCGGGCTCGAGCCGTTCGGTGGGCTGTCCCGGCACGCGCACGCCCGGGTGCCGGGCTACCCGTTGCGGCCGGAAAGCCACTGGGTTCCGCGCCGCTCCCGCCGTTCGGGCGCCGTCCGCGGCCTCGCCGCGCAGCTGTCCCCCGTGCCGGGGGTGGCCGGGACCTGGCACGGGCCGCTGGAGCTGTCGGTGACGGACCAGCCGTGGCTGGGCGACCACCGCGTGCACGACACCTCCGTACTGCCGGCCGCGGCGGTCCTGGCCCTCGCCGTCGGCGCGGCACGCGCCCGGATGCGTTCGGCGGTGCCGCGGCTGACGGACGTCGCGTTCCGCGGGGAGGTCGCACTGTCGGAGCAGCCCACCCGGCTCACCGTCGAGTGGCGCGCGGACCGCGCCGACGGCGGGCGCTTCCGGCTGCTGACGCTGCCCGAGGGCGGTGGCGCGTGGCAGGTTGCCGCGGAGGCGCGGGCGTACGGATGGGCCGACGTGACGGAGACCCCCGCGTTCCCGGAGTGGGCGGCGCAGGCCGAGCCGACGCAGTCCGGGGCGTTCTACCGCCGGTGGAGCGAGCGCGGCCTGAGCTACGGCCCGGCCTTCAGAGGCATCCGGCGGCTGTACCCCGGCCCCGACGGACAGGCCCTGGGCGAGATCGTCCTGCCCGACGCGCTGCGCGAGACCAACCGGCCGGCCGGACTGCACCCGGCCCTGTGGGACTCGGCCCTGCAGGTGGCCCTCACCCTGTGCGAGAACGTGGGCGGGCAGGCCGCCCTGGTGCCCACCGCGCTGCGCGGCCTGCGGCTGCTGGGCGCGACCGGCGAGCCCGTGACGGCCGGGTGGTCGCACGCCGTCCGGCATCACGACGGAAGCCTCGACATCCGCCTCTTCGATGCCGACCGGGCACCGCTGATGGCGCTCGACGGACTGCGGCTCGAACCGCTGCCCGGTGGCGGCGACACGGACGACTCCTCGGACCGGCTGCACCACCTCGCCTGGCTGGATCTGACCGACTCCGCCACCGACGGCTCCCGGGAGAACACCGGCGCGGCCGTGCGGGCGCGATGGGTCGTGTGCGGCACCGGCCCGGATGAGGAGGCGCTGGCCGCGGCGTTGTCGGCGGCCGGGGTCGAGGCCGGCGTGGTCACCGGCACCGACGGTGAGCCGCTGGCCGGTGCCCGGGATGCCGCGGGCGTGGTCTTCCTCGCTCCGCGCGCCGGGGACGGGCCGCGGGCGCAGCAGGACGGTCTGAGCCGGCTCGCCGACGTGGTGCGGGCCTGCGCGGCGCTCGGTGAACCGCCTCGGCTGGCCGTCGTGACCAGAGGTGCCCAGGCGGTGACCGCCTCGGACCTGCCCGATCCCGGTGCGGCCCCGTACTGGGGCTTCGCCCGGGTGCTCCGGCGGGAACACGGGGAACTGACGCCGCGCGTGGTCGACGTGGCCGCCGATGCCGCCGGCTGGGCCGGGCCCTGCGCCACGGAACTGCTCACCGACGACGGCGAGGACCAGGTGGCACTGCGTCAGGGGCGGCGGTTCGGCGCGCGTCTGGCCCGCGGTTCCGTGCCGGAGGAGCGGCTTGCCGCCCTGCCTGTGCCGCGTACCCGGCCGCAGCCGTTCCGCTGGGCCGGCATCGCCCCCGACGGCGGCAGCCGGTATGTGCCGCTGACGCGGCGCGCTCCGCGATCCGGCGAGGTGGAGATCGAAGTGTCCGCCGTGCTGGTCGAGCCCGGCGCGGCGACGGCCACCGGGCGCGGGGGCGAGATGCCGACGCCGGGCCACGCGTGCACGGGCCGGGTCGTGGCCGTCGGCCCGGACGTCACCAGCCCCGCACCGGGGGACCGCGTGGCCGCCCTGGCCACGGGGGCAGTGGCGACGCACGTGACGGTACGCGCCGACCACACCCGGCCGGTGCCCGATGACTGGACGGACCCGGACGCCGCGGCGCTCCCGCTGGCCCTGACCACCGCCTGGTACGCGCTGTCCCACGTGGCCCGCCTCGACGCGTCCGAGACGGTGCTGATCCGCTGCGAGCGCGGGACAGCCGGTCCGGCGGCGGTGCAGGTGGCCCGGGAGCTGGGCGCCCGGGTCTTCGCCACCGCACAGGACGCGGACCAGCTCGAGGCCCTGCGCGAGCTGGGCGTCACGCAGGCGTACGAGGCGCGGGACCCGTCCTGGATCGACGCCGTACGCGCAGCCACCGATGACCGTGGCGTGGACGTGGTCCTGGGCACGGCGACCGGGCCCGATCTCGAGTACGGTCTTGCCGCGCTGGCCGAGGACGGCCGTCTGATCGTGCTCGGGCAGCCGACGGACGACGGCCCGGACACGGCGGACGGTGGCCGGCTCGACGCGGCGCAACTCGCTCGCGGCGTCAGCGTGTCAGGGGTGGACGCAGTGCGGCTGCTGCACCGTGCGCCCGCGCGGATGGCGCAGGCCCTCCGGTCCGGCTGGGACCTGCTGGCCGCGGGGAGGATCAGACCCGTTCCCGTCCGCACCGCCCTCTTCGGCCGGGCCGGAGAGGCGGTCAGCGCTCCACAAGCGTGCGTCCTGACGGACCCGGGAAGCGTCGAGCAGGTGGCGGCGCAGGTGCTGCCCGGCGGCCGGTTCCGCGCCGACGGCACCTACGTGATCAGCGGCGGCCTCGGCGCGCTGGGCCTGTCGCTGGCGGAGTTCCTGGCCGCGCACGGGGCCGGCGCGCTCGTCCTGCTGGGCCGGTCGGCGCCGGCTGCCCGGGCGGCCACCCGGACGGCGGCCCTGCGGGCGGCGGGCACGGTCGTCGAGACGGTGCGCGGCGACGTGACCGACCTGCCGGCGCTCCGGGCCGCCCTCGAGCCCGTACGCGCCGGGCTGCCCCCGATCCGCGGGGTCTTCCACGCGGCCGGGGTGCTGAACGACGCCACCATCGCCACCGTCACGCCGGAGCAGTTCGCGGACGTCCTCGGGCCCAAGGTGGCCGGCGCCCACCACCTCCAGACCGTCACGGCCGACGATCCGCTGGACTGCTTCGTGCTGGTCTCCTCGGCCGCGGCGCTGTTCGGCAACGCGGGGCAGGCGGCGTACGCGGCGGCCAACGCCGGTCTCGACGCCTTCGCGGAGTCCCGCCGGCGGCGTGGCCTGCCCGCGCTGAGCCTGCAGCTGGGCCCGGTCACGGACGTCGGCCTGGCCGCCGAGGACGCCCGGCGGGGAGCGCGCCTCGCCGAGCGCGGCATGGGCGGCGTCACCACCGGGCAGGCCTGGCCCGCGCTGCTGCGGATGCTGCGGCGGGGCGACGTCGTGACCGGCTATGTGCCACTGGAGGTCAGGCAGTGGTTCGACGCCTATCCCGAGACAGCCGCCTGCGGGAGCTGGCAATGGTTGCGCGAAGCGGCCGACCCGGACCGGGCCCCCGGGGCGCACGCCGCGGAGTTCCGTGACCTGCTGGCGCGCACGGTGGCCGGGGAGCGGCCCCGGCTGGTCGAGGGCCGGATCCGGGAACTGGCGGCGCGGGTGCTGGGCATGGAACCCGACGGCGTCGGCCCGGAGACGCCCTTCAGGGCCCTCGGTCTCGACTCGCTGATGAGTCTGGAACTGCGCAACCGGCTGGAGGAGGCGTTCGGGCTGCGGCTCTCACCGACGCTCCTGTGGGCGTACGGCACCCCGGAAACGCTGGCCGGGGCCCTGGCCGGGCAACTGACCACCACAGCGGACACCTGAACCAGGCTGCGCAGTCCCTGACCCCACCCCGTCGGACCCGATCACGAGGGAACCGGTTCATGGCTCAGAACACCACCGGCACGCCCGGCGAGCAGACCCCGCTCACCCGCGCCCTGCGGACCATCAGGACGCTGCGGGAGCAACTGGAGAACCAGCAGGGCCGGCAACCGATCGCCGTGGTCGGTGTCGGGTTGCGGCTGCCCGGCGGCATCAGCACCCTCGGCGCGTACTGGGAGGCGCTGGCGGCGGGCCGCGACCTCGTCGGCTCCTTGCCGGCCGGACGCGAGGGCCCCTTCGCCGACGACTGGGCGGGGCTGCCCCGGCGTGGTGGCTTCCTCGACGGCGACGTGCTGGACTTCGACGCCGAGTTCTTCGGCATCAGTCCCCGCGAGGCCCGCCATCTCGACCCCCAGCACCGGCTGCTGCTCGAGGTGACCTGGGAAGCCCTGGAGAACGCCGGCATCCCCGCGACCACGCTCGGCTCGGCCGGGATGTACCTCGGTGTCATGTGGCAGGACTACCGGGACTGGCTGGAGGCGGAGCCGGACGCGTACGCGACCACGGGCAACGGCCACAGCTTCGCGGCCGGCCGCATCGCCTATGCGCTCGGCCTGCGGGGTCCCGCCGTCGCGGTGGACACCGCCTGCTCCTCCTCCCTCGTCGCGGTGCACCTGGCGGTGCAGGCGCTGAACCGCGGCGAGTGCGACATCGCGTTCGCCGCGGGTGTCAACCTCATCCTGTCCCCCCGGTCGATGCGGCTGGTGCAGCAGACGCGTTCGCTCGCCCCCGACGGCCTGTGCAAGACCTTCGACGCCCGCGCCAACGGCTTCGTCCGCGGGGAAGGCTGCGGCGCCGTCGTCCTCAAGCGCCTGGATCACGCTCTGCGCGACGGTGACCGGGTGCATGCCGTCCTGCACGGCACGGCGGTCAACCAGGACGGCCGCTCCGGCGGGTTCACCGCACCCAACGTGCTGTCTCAGGTCTCGCTGATCGAGACGGCTCTGGACCGGGCCGGCCTGGAGCCGAAGGACATCGGCTATGTGGAGGCCCACGGCACGGGTACCGCGCTGGGCGACCCGATCGAACTGGAGGCGCTGGCCACCGCGCTCGGCCGCCGCAACGGCGGCGCCCCGTTGCCCGTCGGCGCGGTGAAACCGAACCTCGGGCACCTGGAGGGCGCGGCCGGGGTGGCGGGCCTGGTCAAGGCCATGCTGTGCGTGCACCGCCGGCAGGTGCCGCCACTGGTCAACTTCCGCACCCTCAATCCGCGCATCGACCTGTCCGGGACCCGGATCACGGTGCCGGAGCGGCTGCTGGACTGGCCGGCCGGGACCGGCCGGTACGCCGGGGTGAGCTCGTTCGGGATGAGCGGCACCAACGCTCATGTGGTGCTGGGCCCGGCACCGGAGCGGACGGCAACCGCGATCACCCCGGTCACCGGCTTCGACATCTCGGCGCACACCGCCGGCGCGCTGCGCGAGCTGGCCGCCCGGTACGCCGACCACCTCGCAGCCGCCGGCGAGAGGGCCGAGCCGGCCGAGTACGCGGCGTTCGCCCGTACGGCCACCGACGGACGGGCCCCGCTCCCGGTGAGCGCCCGCATCATGGCGCCGGACCCGACCACCGCGCAGGCCGCTCTTCGCGCTCTCGCCGCCGACGAGCCACACCCTGCCGTCGGCCCCGGCCGGACGGAGCCCGCCGACGCCGAAGCGGGGACAACCGCCGCACCTCGTCACGTGGTGGATCTGCCGTCGTATCCGTGGCAGCGCCGGCGGTACGCACCCGCCCGGCCGTCCTCGGCGTCCGCCGATCCGGCCGGCAGCGGCCTGCCCGTGGCGCACGAGGTGGGGTGGGAGACGGCCGAGCCGGGCGACGCGGACCTCGACGCCCGGTTCGTGGTGGCAGGCGACGACGACGAGCTGCGCGGTCTGCTGGTGGCCGAGGCCGCGGCACGCGGGCAGCGGGGCACAGTCCTCGCCCCGGCCCCGGTGGCGGTTCCGACGGGCTGGGTCTGTGGCCCGTTGCCGGCCACCGCCGAGGAGTGGGCGGAGTTCTGGGCCACGGCGGCGGACGCCGCGCCGACCTCCGTGCTGCTGGTGCCGGCCGCCCCCGCTGTGCCGGGAACGCTCGCCGAGGCCGCCGGCATCCCCGAGACCGTCGCCGCCACCGCGCGGCTCTGCGCGGCCGTCACCGGCGCGGTCAGCGCACTGGCGCAAGCGGGCGGGGCGCACCGGGCCTATGTTCTGACCGCCGGCGTGCTGCGCGTCGACACGCCGGAACAGACGGCGCTGACCGGCCACGGACCGCTGCACGGTCTCGCGCCGGTGCTCGGGCTCGAACTCGGCTCGGCCTGGGGCGGCGTCGTCGACCTTCCGGCCGTCCCCGGGCCGCAGGACGCACGGACGGCGCTGGACTTCACCGCGGCGCAGACCCGCTCCGCCGCGCACACCGGGGTGGTCCTCGAGGACACCGCGGCGGTACGCGCGGGCGTGGTGCGCGTGCCCCGGCTCCGTGCCGCGCCCGGCCATCACCCGCGGCTCCCGGTACGCGGCGACGCCACCTATGTGGTCACGGGCGGGCTCGGCGCCGTGGGGCGGGAGCTGACGGCCGAGCTGGCCGACCGCGGAGCGCGGCACCTCCTGCTGGTCGGCCGGCGCGCGGAGGTGGATCTCCCGGCGGAGGGGGCAGCGTTGCTGGCCGGACTGCGCGCCGCCGGTGTGGCGGTCGGCTACCAGGGCGGCGGCGCGGACACGCCGGAGGCGCTCGCGACGATCGACACGGCCCTCGCCGGGATGCCGCCGGTGGCGGGCATCGTGCACGCCGCCGGAAGTCTCCGGCGCAGTCCGGCCCCGGATGTCACGGCCGGGGACTTCGCCGCCGCGCTGAGCGCGAAGGCCGGGGCGGCCTGGTGGCTCCACCTCGCCTTCGCCGACCGGCCCCTGGACTTCTTCGTCATGGTCTCCTCGGTGTCCGCGCTGTGGGGCACCGAGGAGTGTGCGGCCTACTCCGCGGCCAACGGGGCTCTCGACGCGCTCGCGGCCCACCGCGCCGGCCTCGGCCTGCCGGCGGTGAGCCTGGCGTACGGCCCCTGGGCGCTGGCCGGAGCCGGGATGGCCGACGACGCCTCGCGGGAGCGGTTCGCGCGCCTGGGTGTCGCGGCGCTCACTCCCGCGGCCGGCCGGGCCGCGCTGACCGCCGCGACGGACTCACCCGCCGGGCACATCGTGGCCTGCCCGCTCGACCTGCCCCGGCTGGCCGGCGTGCTGTCCGGGCTGCGGCCCCGCGGTCTGCTCGCCGGCGCGGCCGGGTCCCGGGGGCCCGCTCCCGCGGCGAACGGCGCCGCTCAGCCGGCCGCCGAGAGCGAGCCGTCCGTCCGGGCCGAGCTGGCTACGCTGCCGCCGAGCGCTCTCCCGGACGCCGTCCGTTCGCAGGTGCTCCGGCTGGTCGCGGCGCAGCTGGGGCACTCCGATGCCGCGGCGCTGCGTACCGACGTCGGACTCCTCGATCTGGGGCTCGATTCGATCATGGCCGTGGACCTGGCCGCCCGGCTCTCCGGCGCCTTCGGCACCCCCGTGCAGGCGGCGGACGTCTTCGACCTGCCGACCGTGGACGAGCTGAGCGGGCATCTGCTGCGGCGCCTGCGGGAGGAGCGGACCGGTTCCGGCCCGGACGACGGCCGGACCCGTGCGGTGCTCCCTGCCGAGCCGATACCCGTACGCGCGGACGCGGGTCTCGCCCCTGAGGCGGCGGCGCCCGCCGTCCTGACACCGCCGCCCCCGCCCGGCGGTGGCCTGCCCATCGCCATCGTGGGCATGGCGGGCCGTTTCCCGGGTGCCGACTCCGTGGCGGAGCTGTGGGAGCTGCTGAGCGAGGGCCGCGACGGCGTGACGACGGTGCCCGATGGCCGCTGGGACCGGACGGTCTTCACCACCGACCAGGGTGGCTTCCTCAACGGGATCGACCTGTTCGACGCCGCCTTCTTCGACATCCCGGCACGGGAGGCGGAGCACCTCGATCCCCAGCAACGGCTGCTGCTGGAGTCGTCGTGGCACGCGCTGGAGGACGCCCGGATCGATCCGCGGACACTCCACGGCTCCCGTACGGGTGTGTTCACCGGCATCAGCTACGCCGACTACGCCCGGCTCCTGGCGCGCGGCGGACCCGAGCGGGTCGACGCCTACTACAGCACCGGCACCGCACTGAACGCGGCCGTGGGGCGCATCGCCTTCACGCTGGGGCTGCGCGGCCCGGCGATGGCGGTCGACACGGCCTGCTCGTCCTCGCTGGCCGCGCTGCACCTGGCGGTCCGCTCGCTGCGCTCCGGCGAGACCGACCTCGTGCTCGCCGGCGGGGTCAACGCACTGCTCGACCCGCTGTCGTCGGTGGCGGTCAGCCGGGCCCACATGCTCTCCCCGGACGGCCGATGCCGGACCTTCTCCGCCGGTGCCAACGGATTCGTCCGCTCGGAGGCCTGCGGGGTCCTGGTCCTGAAGCGGTGGGAGGACGCCCGCCGGGACGGCGACCGCGTCCTGGCGCTGATCCTCGGCAGCGCCGTCGGCCAGGACGGCGCCTCGTCGGGGCTGACCGCTCCCCACGGCCGGGCCCAGGAGGAGATGCTCGCGGCCGCCCTGGCCGACGCGGGCGTCGACGGCGCACAGGTGTCCTATCTGGAGGCCCACGGCACCGGCACGGCACTGGGCGACCCCGTCGAGCTGCGCGCCGCCTGGCGGGTCCTGGGCCCGGGACGCGACCCCGGGAGACCGCTGCGGGTGGGCTCGATCAAGTCCAACCTCGGTCACTGCGAGTCGGCGGCGGGCGTCGTCGGCGTCATCAAGACCGTGCTGGCGCTGCGGCACGGCGTCATCCCCGCCAATCTGCACTTCGACGCGCCGAACCCGCTGGTGCCCTGGGCCGACATGAACCTCCGGGTGGTGGACACCCCCCTCGCCTGGCCCGCGGGTGACGAACCACGCGTCGCCGGGGTCTCCGGGTTCGGCTTCACCGGCACCAACGCGCACGTCGTCCTCGCCGAGGTCCCCGGCGGCGAACGACCCGTCACGCCCGACGATGACGAGCCGTTGCTGGTGCCGCTGTCCGCGCCGGACGCGACGGGCCTGGAGCGCCTCGGCAATGCCTGGGAGCGCTGGCTCAAGGACGCTCCGGAGGCAGCTGTCGCCCCCGCCGCGGCCACTGCCGGCGCCGGACGCGCGCACATGACGTACCGGCGGGCGTTGCTCGGCCGCGACCGGACGCAGCTGCTGAAGGCGCTGCGCGGCGCACCGGCCCCGGCGCGGCCGGCGGGCCGGCCCCGGATCGCCTTTCTCTTCTCCGGTCAGGGCAGCCAGTACTACGGCATGGGTCGTCAGCTGTACGAGACCGAGCCGGTCTACCGCGAGGTCTTCGACGCCTGCGACCGGGTGCTGGCCCCGGCGCTCGGCGCCTCGCTGGCCGACCTGACGCTGTACGGCACGGACCCCGCGCGGCTCGACGAGACGAGGGTGACCCAGCCCGCCCTGGTGACGCTCGAACTCGCCCTCGCCGCCCTGTGGGAGTCCTGGGGCGTGACGCCGGTGGCGGTCATCGGACACAGCGTGGGTGAGATCGCCGCCGCGGTGTCCGCCGGGGTGCTCGACCGGGCCGCCGGTCTCGAACTGATCGCCCACCGGGCCGGGCTCATGCAGCGCACCGAGCGCGGCGCCATGCTCGCCGTGGCCGCGCCCGAGGAACAGGTGCGGGAGTGGATCGCGGGCCACGAGCTGGATGTCGCGGCGATCAACGGCCCCGGGGCCACTGTGGTGTCGGGCGCACCCGACGAGATCTCCCGGCTGACGAGCGCGCTCAAGGAGCGAGGCGTCCGCGTGAGCCCGCTGCGAGTGTCCCACGCCTTCCACTCCCGGCTGCTCGACCCGGCGCTGCCGGAACTCACCGAACGCCTGCGGCAGCTGGAATTCCGGGCGCCGCAGCTGCCGCTGGTGTCGAACGTGACGGGGCAGTTCGCCGGTGCCGGCACGTACGACGCGGAGTACTGGAGCCGGCATGCCCGCGGTCCGGTGCGGTTCCACGACGGCCTGCGGCAGCTGGCCGGGATCGACATCGACTTCTGCCTGGAGATCGGACCCGACCGGACCCTGGTCAACCTCGCGCGGTCCGGCGGCCGGCTGCCGGCGGAAGGGCTAACGGCCTCGTTGCGGCGGGGCGCGGCCGACCGCCTGTCCCTGCTGACCGCCGCCAAGGCCCTGTACGAGCGCGGGCACGACCTGGCCTGGGACCGGATCTACCCCTGGCACAGCCGGCCACGCGGCGAGGCGCCGCACTACCCCTTCGCCAGGACCCGGCACTGGACGCCGCTCCCCGCGACCCCGGACCCGGCGCCCACGCCGGCACCCGGTTCCTCGCCCGCGGGCCCTGCCTGGGGCACCGAGTTGCGTTCCCCCGCCCTGCGCGGGCGCGTCTTCGCCACCGAGCGGAGCACGGCGTACCCGCCGCACCTGACCGATCACCGGCTCTTCGGCACGGTCTCGGTGCCCGGCGCCTCTCAGACCGCCACCGTGCTGTCCGCGCTGGGCGCCGGGGGCACCCCGGTCACACTGGAGGACCTGCACTTCCCGCGCGCGCTCGTCCTGCACGACGGCGAGCGCTACGAGCTCCAGCTCATCGACGTCCCGGGCGACGACGGTTCCCGCACGGTGAGCGTGCGGAGCCTGGTCGACGCCGAACACGACCGCTGGCAGGAGCACCTGGCGGCCCGGGTCGCCGAGGACCACCCGGCCGGGGACCGGCGCCCGCCCGACCGCGAGACCTTCACCGCGGCCGCGACCCGGCGCCTGAGCGGCCCCGACTTCTACCGGCGCCTGCACTCCCTCGGTTACCACCTGGGCCCGTCCTTCCGGTGGATCGCCGAGGCCTGGATCCACGGCGATGACGCCCTCATCCGGTTCGCGGAGCCGGACCGGATGAACGAGGATCCCGCCGGCTACGAGATCCATCCCGGGCTGCTGGACTCCTGTCTGCAGAGCGCGGTGGTCTTCGCGGTGGGCGAGGGGAACGGGGATACCGAGGCCGGGGAGCTGGCCGTTCCGTTCGCGGCCGCGCGGCTGACCTTCCCGGGACGACCCTGCGGCGACCGTGAGCTCTGGGGGCATGTGCGGGCGGTGCGGCAGCGCGGCAGAGACGACTTCCGGCAGGTCGAGTCCGCGGATCTGCACCTGTTCGACGCGGCCGGTACGACCGTGCTCACTGTGGACGGATTCCGTTTCCGCTCCGCGCCCCGTGCTCTGCTGCAGCGCTCGCTGCGCCGCGGTGTGCCGCACGCCTACGACCTCACCTGGGTGCCGGACCCGTCTGCCGCAAGCGAAGCCGTCGAGCCGGACGGCCCGGCGCGCGGGCTCCAGGTGGCGCTGCTCGGCGGCGAGGAGCACACCGGACGCGCGGTGCGCGCCGCGCTCACCCGGCTCGGACATCGCGTGAGCGCGGCGACCGGGCGGGAACTGGCCGGGCCGGGCACCGATGTCGTCCTCGACGCCCGCTTCTGCGCCCCGCCGGCCGGGGCGGGGTCGCTCCCGGACGCGGCCCTGACGGCGGCCTGGCAACTCACCGAGGCGCTGCGGGCGGCACCGGCGGACGTCCCGTACGCGGTGCTCGGGTCGACGGTGCAGGAGGCCGACTCCGCACCGGTGCGGGACGCGCTGTACGGACTGGTCGCCTCCCTGGCTGCCGAGCAGCCCGGCCGCCGGTTGCTGCGGATCACCCTGGCCGACGGCTGGGACGGCGCCGCGCTCGCCGGCGTACTCACCCGGTCGGTGGTCTCCGAGCAGGCCGCCCCCGTGCTCCGGGTTGGTGCCGGCGGGGTGCACACCGCCCGGCTGGTGCCCCATCGCGCCGCCGACGAACCCACCGAGCCCGGCGCCGGGGCAACGGGCGCGGCGCTGATCACGGGTGGTCTCGGCGCGCTGGGCCTGAGCAGCGCCGCCTTCCTGGCCCGCCGCGGAGTGCGCGCCATCACCCTCATGGCCCGGTCGGCCCCCGATGCCACCGCGCGGGCCGCCATCGCCGGCCTGGCCGCGGACGGGGTGCTCGTGGAGGTGGTGCGGGGCGACGTGACCGATCCCGGCGCCTGCCGTACGGCGGTGGCCACCGCGGCCCGCCACGCTCCCCTGCGGACCGTGCTGCACCTGGCGGGGGCCATCGACGACCACGCCTTCGAACGACAGACCCACGCGTCCTTCGAGACGGTGTTCGCCCCGAAGGCCCGGGGTGCCGTGGAGTTGTACCGGGCGCTGCGCGACCACCGGCTGGACGCCTTTGTGCTCTACTCGTCGGCGTCGGCCGTGCTGGGCTCGCCGGGGCAGACGAACTATGCGGCGGCCAACGGCTTCCTCGCCGGCCTGGCCGAGTGGCTGCGCTCCCGCGGAGTGCCCGCGGTCAGCGTCGCCTGGGGGCCGTGGGTGCCCCGCTCGCAGGGCGGTCTGGCCGCCGACGGCGCCGCCCGGCGAGCCGCCGACCGCCGGGGAATCCGTCCGCTGGCCGACACGGAGGCCGAGGACCTGCTCGGCCTGGTGTTGGGCGGGCGACGGTCCCGGATGGTCGCGGTCGCGCTCGACCCGGGGACGGCCGGCCATCCCGTGACGGCGCTGCTCGCCCCACCGGCAGAACGGCGGACGGCGGCCGGGACCGCACCGGAACGGGGATGGCTGCGCAGTGCCCTCGACGCGCTGGCGTCGCCGGACCGCCGGGCCCTGCTCCTGCGCATCCTTCGGTCGATGACCGGCGAGGTGCTCGGCGAGGACGTGCCGGTCGATCCCGACCTGGGCTTCGGCGACCTGGGCGTCGACTCGATCATGGCCATCGACCTGCGGGACCGGCTGGCCCGGGCGCTGGGCCGCGACCTGCCCGCCACGGTGGCGTTCGACCACCCCAGCGTCTCCGGGCTCGCCGGGCACGTCCTGGGACTGCTCTACCCGGCGCCGGACGATGACCGTGCGGCGCGCCCACGGCCCGAACCGTCCGACGACGCCCTTGGCGAGCTGTCGTTCGACGAGCTCCTGAGCACCGTCCAGGCGGACGTGTCGGCAGATACGGCAGGAGAGAGATGAGGCCGGACATGGACCCCGCACAGATACGCGCCCTGATGGAGGACCAGCTCAGGCTCTCCCGCCGGCTGCGGGCCCGGATCAGCGAACTGGAGCAGGAACGGCACGCGCCGATCGCCGTGGTGGGCATGGGCCTGCGGCTGCCCGGCGGTGCCGGCCATGACCTCGATTCACCCGAGGCCTACTGGGACTTCCTGCGCGGCGGGGGCACCGCGCTGTCCGGGCTGCCCGAGGAACGCCCGGGCCTGCGCGCCGTGTACGACCCGACACCCGGCAGGCCGGGCCGCTCGTACGTCGGCCGGGCGGGTTTTCTCGCCGACATCGCCCACTTCGACGCCGAGTTCTTCGGCATCTCCGCGCGCGAGGCCCGGTTCCTGGACCCGCAGCAGCGGCTGCTGCTGGAGACCTCCTGGGAGGCGCTGGAACGCGCCGGCATCGCCGTGCGGCGCTCCGACCGCCTGAACGTCGGCGTCTACCTCGGGATCATGGCCTCGGAGTACGCCGAACGGCTGGCCGACCGGGCGGACACCACGCGCATCGATCCGTACTACACCACCGGCGGCGGACTGTGTTTCGCGGCCGGTCGGATCGCGTTCGTGATGGGCTTCTCGGGGCCGGTCGTCAGCGTGGACACGGCTTGCTCGTCGTCGCTGTCCGCCCTGCACCTGGCGGTTCGCGGGCTGCGGGCCGGCGAGTGCCGGTACGCCCTGGCGTGCGGGTCCAACCTGCTGCTGTCGGCCAACCTGATGGTGTCGCTGTGCCAGACGGGGGCGCTGTCCCCCGAGGGCCGCTCCAAGTCGTTCCTCGCCGGCGCCGACGGCTACGGACGCGGCGAGGGAGTCGGCGCGCTGGTCCTGATGCGGCTGGACGACGCGCTGCGGGAAGGCCGGCCGGTGCACGCGGTGATCCGCGGCACGGCCATCAACCACGACGGCGCCGCGTCCGGACTGACCGCGCCCCACGGCGCCGCGCAGCGCGAGGTCATCCGGGCCGCGCTGGCCGACGCCCGGATCGGCCCGGAGGAGGTGGGCTGGGTCGAGGCGCACGGCACCGGCACCCTGCTGGGCGATCCGATCGAGATCGGGGCGCTGGCGGACGTCCTGACCGAGGCCGTACGGGACCGGGGCATCCCCCTCGCCCTGGGCAGCGTCAAGTCCCGCCTGGGCCACCTGGAGGCCGCGTCCGGGATCGCCGCGGTCATCAAGACCGTCCTCATGCTGGAGCGCGCGGAGATCCCTGCCGCCCGCCACCCGGACGACGGCGAGCTGAACCCCCACATCCCCTGGCCGGACCTGCCGTTCCAGGTGCCGCTGAGCGGCGGCGCGTGGCCCGCCGGCCTGTCCCGCCGGGTGGCCGGCATCAATTCGTTCGGCATGAGCGGCACCAACGCCCACGTGGTGCTCGAGGCGTATGACCGCCCGGACGCCGACGGCAGCACCGCCGTGGTCCCGCCCGGCGCCGGGGTGGAGCTGCTACCGGTGTCGGCCGGCGACGAGCGGGCCCTGGCGGTGCTGTCCGCACGGATCCGGGACCGTCTGCGGGCGACCCCCGAGGCTGACCTGCCCTCGCTGTGCCACACCCTGCGCACCGGGCGCGCAGCCCTCGCCCGGCGCCTGGCGGTGGTCGGCACGAGCGGGGCGTCCCTCGCCGAGGCGCTGGAGCGGGCCGAGCACGCCGCCCGCGCGACGGCCACGCCGTTCGAGGTCGTCGGGTCGGTCCGGGTCCGCGCGGTGGGCGCCGCCGGGCGTCTGGTTCCGGCGCTCGCCGCGGCCTTCCCGCGGCTCGTCGACGGCGAGACGGACACCCGGGAGGACCCCGGGCCGCTGCTGTGCCGGCTCCTCGGCCGGCTGGGACTGCGAGCCTCGCCCGAGACCGGCGAGCCGCTGCCCGACACCCTGGCCTCGGTGCACTGGGAGGCGGCGGGCGAGGGGGCCGAGCCGCTGCTGGGCGTCGACCCGGCCGGCGCCCCCGCCCGGTTCCTCGAGGCGCTGGCCGTACTCTTCACCGCCGGCGCCGACGTGCGCTTCGACCACCTGCGCGGGCCCTCGGCGCGGCTGCTCGGTGACCTGCCCACGTACCCCTTCCAGCGCCGGCGGTACTGGGTGGACGAACCGGTGCCGGGGGTACGGCACGAGGACGCCGGCGACGGCTCGGTGGCATCCCGGACCGGGCTGCCACAACCGCACGACCGGGCGGCCGTACGGGAGCATCTGCTGACCGTGCTCACCGATGTCCTGCAGGCCCCGGACCCGCTGGACACCCGGCGGTCCTTTCTGGACTCCGGTGGGGACTCCTTCACGGCCACCGTGTTCATCACTCAGGTCGAGGAGAACTTCCCGGTGGGCCTGCCACCCACCGACCTGCCGCTCGACCTGCCGCTCGCGGAGCTGTTCGGCCGGCTGGCCGAGGACATCGCATCGGCCGCGGACGACTCGGCGCGGGTGGTCCGGGCATGACGACGCTCGTGCGGCCCCGGCGGCTGGACGACGCGTCGCTGCGGCTGGCGGTGTTCCACCACGCCGGCGGTTCGGCGACTGCCTACGTCCCGCTCGCCCGCGCCCTCCCGGCAAGCTGGGACACCGTGCTGATCGACCTGCCGGGACGGGGGCCGCGGCAGGCCGCGCCGCCGCCGTGGGACCTCGCCGCCACCGTCGAGCAGCTGGCGCAGGACCTGCTGCCGGAGGCCGATGCCGCACCGCTGGCACTGTTCGGTCACAGTCTGGGCGCGGTGCTGGCCTTCGAGACCGCCCATGCCCTCGACGCGCGAGGCGTCCCGGTCGCCTGGCTGGGTGTGTCAGGACGCGCCGCACCGGGGGAACAGCCGGCGGTGCCCTGGCTCGGCCCCCGGGCCCCCGACGAGGACCTGGCCTCCGCGCTGCGCCGGTTGGGCGGCCTTCCGGCGCGGCTGGACGAGTATCCCGTCATCCGCCGCCGGTTCCTCGACCTCACCCGTATCGATCTGAGGGCGCTGGACGACTACCGCCCCGACCTTCGCCGGCGGCCGCTCGCCGCGCCCCTGACCGCCTTCGGCGGGACGGCCGATCCGCTCACGCCACCCGCGGCGCTCACGGCGTGGGCCCGGCAGACCACGGGACCGTTCGGGGTACGGGCGTTGCGCGGCGGCCACTTCAGCCTGTTCGACGACGGGTTCAGGCGTTTCGCGCCGATGCTCGTCGACGAGATCCGCGCCCACGTGCGGGAGCGGGCCGTCGTCTTGCCGTACCCCTCGGGAGCGCGGGAGAGGATCTGACATGACGACCGAACCGGGCGGCCGGGAGCGTCCCACGGGCGGGCCCGCCGATCTGCGTACGCTCATGGCCGCCTTCCCCACCGGGGTGTCCGTCGTCACGGCGACCGGCCGCGACGGCACCCTCCGGGGGATGACCTGCACCTCGCTGTGCAGCGTCTCGCTCGACCCGCCGGTGTTGCTGGTGTGCCTCAGACGCGGCAGTCCCACGCTGGCGGCCGTGGTCGACAGCGGCCTGTTCGCCGTGAACCTGCTGCACGCGCAGGCTCGGTCGACGGCCGAGCTGTTCGCGTCGGGGGCTCAGGACCGCTTCGAGCGCGTCGTCTGGCAGGCCGGGGAAGGCGCGGCAGGACCACATCTGACGCACTCCTCGCACACCGTCGCGGACTGCCTGGTGATCAACGCGCAGGCGGTCGGTGACCACACCGTGGTGCTGGGCCGGGTGGACACGGTCACGCCGGTCCTGGACCGGCGCCCGCTGCTGTACGGGCTGCGCCGCTACGCCTCCTGGCCGGGGATCGCCCTGTCCCCGGTAGAGAGCTGACCCCGCCCCGCACACGGAGAAGGAGACCGGAATGCCCCCACTGTCCGGCCGGCGTTCAGTCACCACCGGTCAGCACGGCATCGTCCTCGGCGGCGGATTCGCCGGCATGCTGACGGCGCACGTCCTGGCCGAGCACCTGGGCGCGGTCACCGTGGTGGAGCGCGATGACCCGCCGGCAGGCCCCGGGCCGCGTAAGGGCGTGCCCCAGGCTCGCCACTCCCACCTGCTGATGGGAGCCGGCGCCCGGGCGGTCGAGGAGCTCCTGCCGGGCACGATGACGGCCTGGTCCGAGGCGGGCGCGCACGTGCTCGGCGCGCCCGGTGACGTGGCTTTCCTGACCAAGTTCGGCTGGCTGCCCCGCGCCCGGCACCGGGAGTTCGTGGTGTCCTGCGGACGCGATCTGCTCGACTGGGTGGTACGGCGCCGGGTTCTGCGCAACGGACGCATCCGCGTGCTGCCGGACACCGAGGCGGTCGGCCTGCTCGGCGACACCGAGCAGGTGACCGGCGCCCGGGTACGCGCCCGCGGCACCGGCCGGCTGACCGACCTCAAGGGCGACTTCGTGGTGGCCGCCACCGGCCGCTCCTCGCACGTGGGGGCGTGGCTGGAGGACCTCGGCCTGCCGCCGGTAGTGCGGGAGACGGTCGACGCGGGCACCGCGTACGTCACCCGGCTGTACCGCCCGGATCCCGAGACCCACCGGAACACCCCCGCCATCGTCATGATCGCCAACGTCACCGGGGAGGCGACCGGCGGTGTGCTGCTCCCCCTGGAGGACGGCTGCTGGTCGGCGACGGTGATCGGCATGCGGGGAACGGAACCCTCCACGGGCGACGCCGACTTCCTCGACTTCGCCGCGCGCCTGGGCCACCCGGCGCTGGCCGACCTGGTGGCCGGCGCGGTGCCCCTCGGGCCGAGCCGAGGTTTCCACGGTTTGGCGAACCGGCGGCTGCGGTTGGACCGGCTCCCCCGGCACCCGGAACGGTTCGTGGCGCTGGGAGATGCCGTATGCACTCTCAACCCGTCGCACGCGCACGGCATGACGGTGGCGGCGTTCGGCGTCGCGGCGCTGCGCGAGCTGTTGCGGCGCCACGGCACCGCCCCCGGCCTCGCGAGGCGCGTGCAGCGCTCGGTCACGCAGACCGCCGGGACCGCCTGGCAGCTCGCCGCCGGTGACGATCTGCGCCACCCGGCCGTGGTCGGCCCCCGTCCATCGGTGGCGGCCCGGCTGCGGAACGCGTACGCCGACCGGGTGATGCGCGCGGCCGTCGCCGACCCCGCCGTGGCCCGCTCGCTGGTGGACGTCATGGCGCTGGCCCGGCCGACGACATCGCTGGCCCGACCCCGGATCCTGGCCGCGGCGTCGCTCGGCACGGGACGCCGCGCTGTCGTGGGCCCGCCGGCCGACCCGCTGGCACGGCCCCGGGGTCACGCGGTGGCGGACCCCGGGACAGGCCGCTGAGGCGTCCGTCAGTCCGGCGGCAACGCCGTCCTTGGAGTAAGGGCAGTCACGCGTTTCGGCGTCGCGGTGCGGTCGCCGATCGTGGGAAGGTCCCTGCATGACAGACGACATCCAGGCCACCGACTCCGTGCCGCAGACGGACCTCGCCGAGGACGCCGTGGTCAACCCGGAGCCCGGCACGCTCACCTTCTGGTCCGACATCGGCTGCCCCTGGGCCACGCTGGCGTTGCACACCCTGGGCGAGCGGGCCCGGGAACGCGGCGTCGGGCTGCGGATCGACCACCGCGCTTTCCCGCTCGAGCTGTTCAACCGGATACCGACGCCGAAGGTGCTGGTCGACGCCGAGATCGTGGCGATCTCCGGAAAGCTGCCCGAGCTCGGCTGGCGCATGTGGAGCGGCGCGGAGTACGCCTACCCCGCCACCCTGTTGCCCGCCCTGGAAGCGGTCCAGGCGGCCAAGGACCCGGCCGTGGGCGGGCTGGCCGCCAGCGCGGAGCTCGACCTGGCGCTGCGCAAGGCGTACTTCGTGGACAGCCGGTGCATCAGCGTGCACCCGATCATCCTGGAGATCGCCGAGGACTGCCCGCAGGTGGACGCGGCAGCGCTGGGCGAGGCGCTCGCGGCGGGTCGCGGCCGGGCCGAGGTGTACCAGCAGTGGCACGTCGCCGAGGGGCCGCGGATCCAGGGCAGCCCGCACCTGTTCACGGCGGACGGCTACGCCGAGCACAACCCAGGCGCGTCGCACCGCTGGACCGACCGGCCGCCGTTGGACTTCCCGGTGCAGTCGCACGGCTTCCCGGTACTCGACAGCTACCAACCGAAGTGGGCGGACGAACTGCTCGACCGGCTGGCCGGGTGATACGGGCATCACGTATTCACGGGATTTCTCATAGCGAGAGGGTCATTCACAACTTGGTGCGGTGGTTCTGAAGATCTCCAAGGCGGCGAGCCTACGCTCAGCGGACGGGGGCGGGCGGGTTGCCCGCCGCACAGATGAGGTGACCTGTGACCGACCACCGGTCGGCATAGCCGTCCTCGTCCTCGATCGCGCCGATCAGCACCTGGGTCTGGACGCCGAACTGCGGGATCATGGCGTCGAGCCGGACCTGTCCCGCACCCCGGGTGATCTCCGCGCCCATGCTGTGCACCTCCGTGCCGGCCGGGCAGCTCATGGTGAGCTCCTTGTGCTCGGCCGAATCGACCGGGCTGGTCGTGGTCATCAACTGGAGGCCGGGCAGCGCCAGTGCGCACACCGCCCTGGCGGTGACCGCCCAATCGCCGGCGAACCCGTCCTGATCCTCGATGCCGGTGACGGTGACGCTGCGCAGGTCGGCGGCGGGACGGAGATCATCGAGGACGACCTGCCCGAAGCCGCCGGTGACGCCGCCGAAGGCGCCCAGCACGCGCTTGCCGGCCGGGCAGGACACCGTCATCGACCGCGCGTTCACCGAGGCCGGCACCGACGTCGCGGCGACGACCTGCCGGCCGGGCACCTCGTAGGAGCAGAGCACGGTCGCCGGGGCGTTCCACTGGCCGGCGAAGCCGCTGCCGTCCTCGCGGGCGGTGACGAAGAAATCCCGGCCATCCAGGGTGGGGCTCAGGAAGGTCATCCCGGCCTGGCCGTCGGCGCTGTTGATCCGGCCGCCGCCGCCGACCACCCAGGCGTCGGATCCGCAGTACGCCGTGGTGGTCTTGTTCTGGCTGTTGGTCACCCCGGCCGTCGTCATCGTCGAGTTGATCGCCGCCGCAGCCGGCGGAGTGCCCAGCGACCCCCATCCGAGGAGGACGATGGCCGTGCAGGTGGCTGCGATCCTGCGTCTCATGGGCACCGCCGGGGTCGAAGCGTCGATCGGACGACCTGAGCGTAGAACGGCACATTGCCCGCGTACGGGAAACCGCAAATCCCCTGGGAAGCCGGTCCGGGTGGCCCTCCGCGAGCACCATCAAGCGTCGCGTGGCCCGCACAGGGCGTTCTCGACGACCGCATCGGTGGCTTGCTGGTGCCGCAGGGCGAGGTCCGGCCGGGTACCTGACACCGACACCGACACGCTGCGACGGCCGTCGCGGGTGACGCCGTTGTCGCTTGTGTAGCCGCTGCCACCGCCCGGATGACTCCAGTAGGTGCCGCCGCACGGCAGCGGCCGCTCGAACAAGCCGAGCCCGTATCTGGCCCCCGGCAGCAGCTGCTCGAACTCATGCCCGAGTGGCCTCGTACGGGTCATCTCGGCGAGCTGCGCCGGGCGCAGCAGCCGGCCGCCGAGCAGCGCTCGGAAGAAGCGGTTGACGTCTGCGGTGGTCGAGACGAACGCGGCGCCACCGTCGACGATGACCTGCTCGGTGACGTCGGTCAGCTCGCCGGCGTCGAACTCGTGGTAGCCGCGTGCATGCGGGTCGGCCAAGGTCGGCAGGTTGCCCGGCCACGTCGTGTCCCGCATACCGGCCCGGTCGACAACGCGCCGCCGCACTTCCTCGTGCCACGGGCGTCCGGTGACCTTGTCGATCACCATCTCGGCCACGATGTAGCCGACGTTCGAGTACCGCCACGCCGTGCCCGGCGCGAAGTCAGGCGGGTATCGCAGGGTCCGCGCGAGCAGTTGGGCCGGCGTGTACACGTCGTACCGGTGCTCGTAGTAGTCGGCGGCGGTGGCGAAGTCGGGCACGTCGTCGTGCAGGCCGCTGGTGTGCTGGAGCAGGTGCCGGACCGTGATGGCGCGGCCGTCGTTGCCGTTGCCGCGGATCGCGCCCGGCAGCCACTTCTCCACCGGGTCATCGAGGCCGACCCGTCCCTCACCCACCAGCTGCAACACCACCGTCGCGATGAAGGCCTTGCCGGTGCTGGCGATGCGGGCCCGGCCGTTCGGCGGCACCGGGCGACCGGTCCGCAGGTCGGCGACGCCAGCGGTCGCGAGGACCGCGCGCCCGTTCGGGGTCACCAGACGCGCCTGCACGCCCGGCAGGCCCAGGGCGTGCACGGCTGCGGTGTCACGACGGAGCCGGTCGAGGTCGGTCAGCCGCCCGGAGCCGGCGTGCGCGTCAACGGTGACGCCGGCTCCCGCGACCAGCGCGACCGCTGTCACTGCGATCCGTAGAAGTTTCATGCCTGGAAACCTAGGAATCCGCGGCGCCGCACCCCATACCGCTGGCTACCGTACCGAGTGCTACAGCTGGCTGTAGTGCGGGCCGATGATGGGTTCAGGTACAGATGTGGTCATGACGCGTCGACGGGCCACTGCCTACCTCCTGGCAATCCTCGGCACGGCGGTCGTGTCGCTGCCCGGCCTGCCGGTGCTGTGCCTGCCGGGCGTGCGCGAGCGGTGGGCCCGGTGGCACCTGCGGCTGGCCGGCGACCGGCGGTGGCACCCCGTGCGGTTCCGCCGGCACCTGCTGTGGCTGACTGTCCACCTCACGACCGGACTACCTCTGGGACTGTTCGCCCTGCTGGTCGCCGGCAACCTCGTGACCGCCGTGATCGCCATGACGCTCTGGTGGGCGTTCCCGGCCGAGGAGCCGGTCACGCTGTTCGTCGAGGTGCCGGTCGCCGGGTGGGCGACCGCGATCGGGCTCGGCACCGTGCAGTTCGCGGTGCTCGCGGCGGTGATCTACGGGACGTTCCCGGCGCTGGCCGGAGCCCACGCCCGGGTCACTCGCTGGGCGTTGACGCCGTCGGAGGCGGAACGGCTGGCCGGCCGGGTCGCCGATCTCACCCGCACCCGGGCCGACGTGCTCGACGCACACGGCGCCGAACTGCGTCGTATCGAACGTGACCTGCACGACGGCGCGCAGGCCCGGCTCGTCGCGGTGGCGATGCGCCTCGCGGTGGCCCGGCAGGCGGCCGGCGACCCCGACCTGGTGAACCGGCTGGTCGCCGAGGCGCACCAGGGCACCGAGGAGGCGATGGCCGAGCTGCGTACGGTGATCCGCACCACCTACCCACCGATCCTGGCCGACCGGGGCCTGGCCGGCGCGCTCGTCGCTGTGGCCGCCCGCAGCGGCCTACCGACCACTGTCGACGTCAGTGACCTCGGCCGGGTACCCGCAGCGGTGGAGACGGTGGCTTACTTCGCGGTCACCGAAGCGCTGAGCAACGTTACCCGGCACAGCCGCGCAACTCGTGCGGGCGTCCGTGCTTCCCGTAACGGCGATCTGTTGACCGTTACGGTGACCGACGACGGCGCCGGCGGGACGGACGAAGCGCGCGGAACCGGCCTCGCCGGCATCCGTCGGCGGGCCGGCGCGCTCGACGGAACGCTTACCGTGTGCAGCCCGATGGGCGGGCCGACCGAGATCACACTGGAGGTGCCGTGCTCCGAGCGGTGATCGCCGAGGACAACGAGTTCCTGTCCGGCGGCTTGGAACTGATGCTCAGCGTCAACGGCTTCACGGTGGTCGCGACCGTCACTGACGCCGACTCGTTCCTCGACGCGGTCGACGAGCACCGCCCCGACGTGGCCGTCGTTGACGTCCGGCTACCACCGACGTTCCGCGACGAGGGCATCCGGGCCGCCATCGAGGCCCGGCGTCGCCACCCGGGCCTCCCGGTGATGGTGTTCTCCCAATACGTCGAGCGGGAGTACGCCACCCAACTGCTCGCCGGCGCCCCGCGCGGCATCGGCTACCTGCTCAAGGACCGGGTCAGCCGCATCGACGAGTTCATCGAGGCGCTACGCCGGGTGGCCGGCGGCGGCACCGCCTTCGACCCCGAGGTCATCGCCCAGCTGCTGACCCGGGCCAGCGACGACCCCGTCTCCGCCCTGACCCCACGGGAGCGGGAGGTGCTCGGGCTGATGGCCGAAGGCCGCGACAACACCGAGATCGCCGGCCGACTGTTCATCACCACGAACGCCGTGCACAAACACATCAACGCCATCTTCGGCAAGCTGGGCCTGGCCACGACCGATCGCGGCCACCGTCGCGTGCTCGCCGTCCTGACATACCTCGCAGCCCCGGCCCGCAGTCGCCTGGACTGAGGAACGCAGCGACCGGAGCGGTGAGAATTCCTGGTGCGGGCCGGAATACCGTCAGCGAGACAGTCCGGAATCTTGTCCGCTGCCAAAACTTGTCATGCTGTGCGGATGAGGAGTGCTGTCATCGCCGCCGGAAGACGACACTCGGTAGGGCTGCGCGCCGACGGAACCGTGATTGCGGCCGGCGCGGGCGCATCCGGCGAGTGTCGGGTCAAGGACTGGGCCCACGTGGTCGCCGTGGCGGCGGGCAACGTGCACACGGCGTCGAACACCGGGCGGTCCCACAGCGTCGGACTACGCGCTGACGGCACGGTGATCGCGACGGGCTGGAACGGTGATGGGCAGTGCGACGTTGCTTCCTGGCGCGACGTGACTTTCGTCGCCGCGGGGTGGCGCCGCACCCTCGGGCTGACCAGCAACGGCACTGTGCTGGCTGCAGGACGGCTTCGCGAGGGCGCATGCGAGGTGAGCCAGTGGCGTGAGGCTGTCGAGCTGGCGTGTGGCGACTGGCATTCCGTGGGCCTGCGAGCCGACGGGACCGCCGTCGCGGTGGGAAACGATCGCCGTGGGCAGTGCACGGTCAGCACGTGGCGCAACATCACCAGCATTGCCGCCGGTTACCTTCACACGGTCGGCCTCACCGCTGACGGACACGTGGTCGCGGTGGGTGATCGATCGACGGGCGCCTTGAACGTGAGCACCTGGCGGGACGTCGTGGCAGTGGCGGCCGGGAGTTACCACACGGTTGGCGTCACCGCCGCCGGCCGAGTCGTAGCCGTGGGAAGCTCGGATTTCGGCCAGTGCGACGTGGCCGACTGGCGCGAGGTCGTCGCTGTGGCGGCCGGATCCACCCACACTCTCGGGCTACGCGCGGACGGCACAGTTCTCGCCGCCGGCAACAATCAGCACGGTCAGTGTGACATCACCGGCTGGAACACGATCCGGTTGCCTCACTGATATCGCGGTCAGCGCCTCCGCCTGCCCCGTCATCCGGCACGCCCGCGCGCTGGCGGCCGAGCGGCTGCCGGCCGGCACCACACTGTCGGTCGGGTACGACCATCCGCAGCCAGGCCAGCGCGTCGAGCGCGACCACGGTCAGAATGAACGCGGCGAGGCCACGCGCGGGCAGCCTGCTGTCCGGCGCCAGGAGCGGCCGGGGGTCGAGCAGCGCGCCGACCAGTGACCAGGGCGAACATGGTGAGCGCAGTGCCGCGCGCGGAGCCGTTCATCACCGGCGTCCCGTTTGAGGACCCCCTCCACGAAGAACGTGGGAACGGCCGCGACCACCACCGGCGCGGCCACCACGGCGCAGAGGCGCCGGGTAAGACCCTGCTCCCGCGCCTCATCGCACCTTCTCCCCTGCCATCGAGCCGGAACGTGCCGACGGCTAATAGCCCGCCGAAGCGTCAAGGCCCAGGGCTGCAACAACGCTCGTTATCCCGATCGCGATGATCATTGCCGAAACGACGAGCGCGGCGACGAGCAGCACCACCAGCAACATGCTCCGGGCGATGCCGCCGAGTCCGCCGGCGACCGCCCGGCCCAGGCTCGGGGTTGACCGCGTGATCGGCGGGTAGGAGCGCGGGTTGGCGGATACGGTCGGCAGAGCGACGCGGCGCTGACTGGAACGGGTATTGCTCCGCTCTTGACGGACAGGAACACCGTGTCCCTGACGCCCGACAGGCTGGCTACCTTGCAGCACCATGACGTCGCCCCCTTTGACTTCAACACGTCCCGCTACAGACATCATCGGGAAACGGGGACGCTCAGAGAAGGGCCACAAGGCCTACTTTTGCCCTTACTCAAGGACATATCCGTATATGCACCCTCGGGAACCGCGATGAATCAGCTGCCCGCCACCCCGTGGTCGGGTGGCACCCACCGCCGGCACTGCCTACCCGTTCGTGCTGAAAGTCGGCGACCGCGCCGCCGCCCGGGCGCAAGCCGGCCCAGAGACTGCATGCCGTCGTCAAGCCCGGACCTGCCTGTTGGCGCACGCACCCGGCCGGCGATGCACTTTCCCACCGTCGGCAAGAGCACAAACAGCGTAGGGTCAGCGTGCAGCGCAAGATTCTGCGTCTGCCGCACGGGTCCTCCGTCACTGCACGCTGCGATCAGCCGAGTACCACGCTGCACGTTCACCGACCTGCTCCAGGAGGTTCGATCATGTCCAAGGACTCGACGACCAAGGCGAACGTGAAGAAGAAGGGTAAGACGATCAAGGAGAAGCAGACTGCGAAGCGCCTGAAGCGTGACGAGCAGAACGGACGCTCCTCGAACGTCGTGTCCACCGGGCGCTGACGCGGCGCCGCCGAAGATCATCTGCGCGTGCTCGGCGACCTGGGCTACGAAGGCGTAGCAGACCACGATCACCGTCGCGATCGGTGAACGGACCGCTCTCGCCGGCTATCGGATCGCCCACAGGTGCTGCCAATCCTTGGAGTAGATGACGAGGTTCCCGTCGGACTGGATCGCCAGCTGACCCTTGGCTGCCCGGGTCGGCCGGTGCGACACCCACAGCTCGGTGTCCGTGGCGTCGTAGGTGCTCAGCCGGCTGTCCGCCGTGAACACCGCCCGATCGGTCTTCGCCCCCCTGCGGCTGAACCAGCCTGACTTCCACTCCACGTCCCGGTGGCCGACGATGCGGACGGTCAAGCCGTCCTCCTCCACCGTCACGTAAGCCTTGCCGATCTGACAGACCTCGCCCCGCTTCAGGGTGCCGCCGGGGTCGATGACGAAGGCTTCCAGCCACTGGGCCTTTCCTAGTCTGCTGTGGCTGAACTGGCACTTCGGTGACTCGGACACAGGAGGTACGAACGCCGCGTCGGTGCGCTCCCGGGCGAAGCGCTCCTCCATCGACGTGATGGTCAGCTGGCGCACCACGATTCCGGTCGCCGCCATCAACGTGACCACCCCGAATACCGCTGCTGCTGTCCAGATCGATCGCCGCCGCAACACGCCGGGTTTGTCGGAAGGTGTCACAGCCACCGACACGGCACGGTCCGGATGCCCCGAAGGCTGCGGCGATGGTCCGCCGGCCGATCGCTGGGTAGACCCCTGGCTCTGCAGCTTGTCCAGGATCCGGACGCTGCGTGCCTGGTTCCACAGCGCCTCCACCGTCGCGGGATCCTCGCCAGCGGCGTCGCACAGCGCCTCCACAGTGCGCCATGGCGGCACGACCTGCCCGGTCAGGTAACGGGAGAGGGACGAGTCGCTGCTGTGCGTGCAGACAGCCAGCTCTCGTAGGCTCTTTCCGGATCGGACACGCAGCAGCTGCAGCTTTTCAGCCAGTTCCTGCCTCGCGTCTGCACGGAGAGCTCCGCCGCTGGGTTCGTCGGTCATGTGCGGCGGCTACCCCCTCTCCGACGAGTGCAGGTACGACTCAGCAGCGTACCGATCCACCCGGATCGCGGAGCTGCTGTTAGCAGTTAGCCGACACTCGTCGCCTGACAACGCTTGCCCCGAATCCGCCCCGCAACCGTCCCACCTGGTCCAGCGGCCTTTTGCGGTGCCCGGCGCAACGGCCAGACTCCGCACAGCGGCACTCCAGCGGCTGGCCTTCCGAGACACCAGCCCTGAATTCATCCATGGGGGAGAGATGTCCGTCAGATGGCGTTCGCGCGTGTTCACCCGGCCCGGCTCAGGGCGCGGTAGAAATCTCTCGAAAGGGATCGCGGCCGCCGGTGCGGCCGTCCTGCTGTTCACGATGACCGACCAGGTCGTGCTGCCGCCGGCCGCGGCCGCGCCGGCCTGCCCGGGGTCCCGGGCCGACGAGCTGTCGGCAACGCTGGCCGCCCGGGCCTGCGGCGGTCGCGTCGAAGTGCTGTCGCAGCGCAGCGAGACCACCCAGGTGTGGGCGCGCCCCGGGGGCGGCTTCAGCACCGAGATCTACGCCGGGCCGGTCCGATTCCGGCAGGGCGGCGCCTGGAAGGACGTCGACCTGACCCTGCGCCCGACCCGCGACGGCGCGATCGAGCCGGTCGGCCACCCTCGCGGCCTGCGTTTCGCGGGCGCCGCCACCGGCGCCGGCGAGCGGGTGCTGGCCCGTGTGGAGACGGCCGGTGACTCGATCGGCATGCTGTGGGACGGGCCGCTGCCCGCGCCCGTGCTGGCCGCCAACACGGCCACCTACCGCGAGGTGCGGCCCGGCGTCGACCTGCTGCTCACCGCCACGCGGCTCGGCTTCGAGCAGTCGCTGGTGGTCAAGGACCGTGCGGCGGCCGCCCGGGTGGCGAGCATGACCGTGCCGCTGCGCAGCGACAACCTGCGGTTCGTCGCCGACAGCCCGGCGTCGTTCGCGATCCGCGACGCCGCGGGCCGGACGGTCGGGCGGGTGCCCACGCCGACGGCCTGGGACTCCTCGGTCGGTGCCAGCGGTGAGCGGGTGCGGGAGACCGCGTTGACCGTACGGATCGGAGCGTCGGCGCCGCGCAAGGGCGCCGACGTGTCCCGCGGCACCGGCGACGTCGATCTGCGGCTCGCCGCCGACACCGCCTGGCTGCAGGACCCGAAGACCAGGTACCCGGTGACGCTCGACCCGCAGCTCGAGCTCGACCCGGCGGGGGACACGCTGGTCCGCAGCGACGAGCTGTCCACCAGCGGCAAGGCCGACCACTCCGGCGCCGACTACCTGGCGTACGGCAAGGCCACCAGCTATCTTGCGCGGTCCTTCATGCAGTGGCCGTCGGCGCGGTTCGCCGGCGCCCGCATCACCAACGCGACGCTGAGCCTGTGGAACTGGTACTCCGGCAGCTGCGCCCAGACCGGCTGGCTGGCGTGGGACACCGCGCCGTTCACCAACCCGATCTGGTGGGACACCGCGCCGGCGCTGCTGACCAACGACGGCTACTCGACCCAGACGGCCGGCTTCAACACCTCCTGCAACGACGCGTGGGTCAGTGCCGGCGTGACCCCGATGTTCCAGCGCGCGGCCGACGCCGGTAAGCCCACCGTCTACATGGGCCTGACCTCGTACAACGAGACCAACCCGAGCCTGAGCTGGAAGCAGGTGCGCTCGCTGCAGGCACCGGTCACCGCACAGATCCCGGTGGTGCGGGTCGACTACGAATATCCGCCGCAGACGAGCCTCTACCGCTACGGCATCAACTACCCGTACGGCGTCGGCGCCGTCGACTGGGTCTACGGCGACGACGGCCTGTGGAAGGACTTGACCGGCCTGCATTACGGGCTCAACCGCTATCGGGAGTTCTTCATCCCGAATCGGGTCGAGCTGCCGGACAATGACCCGGCCCTGCGGCCGCCGCACAACGTCGACGAGAAACAGCTGGAGAAGGACGTGGCGGCCAACAAGCAGACGGCCCTGGACGTCAACAAGCACCTGCTCTTCGACGCCAACCATGATCTCAACCTCGACCCGGGCGCCGGCGGGAACGCCTTCTTCGAGCACAACGGCACGGGCAAGGACGGTGTGCAGGGGCCACCGCCGTACCAGATGTTCTGGTTCGACGACAACTGGCTGGCCCGGCACATGGCCCAGGCGTACGAGCGGCCCCGGCCCAACGGCCTGAGCGAACCCGGCAACCAGATCCGCTACCGGATCCTGTCCGGCGACCAGAACTGGACGTCGTACACCAAGAACGATCTCGCCAAGGATCACGTGGACCGGCTGGCGCTGGACGGGCTCTACTACCTGTCCGCGGGACCGCAGTCGACGGCGACCGAGATCTGGCAGAAGATCCTGACAGTGGCCCAGGCCGCCCTCGGCTCCGACGGGCTCTACTCCTATCCGGGGCTGACCGAGAACTATCACCTCGGGCTGACCAAGCTGCTCGCCGATCAGATGCTGGTGCACCACACCGGCCTGACGGAAGCCGACCAGCGGGTGTTGCTGCTGCACTCAGTGTCGCTGCGGGCGTTGATCATCCAGAACCAGCAACGGCGCGGAGGCACCGGTCAACTGCTCGGGTGGACGACGGCTGTGCAGAAGCCAGGGACCCTGATGAACATCGAAACCCTGGCGGTGAACGCGCTGGCGCTCGGCGCGGGCGCCAGGACGGTCTACAGCGCCGGCCAGGCGCCGTTGCAGACCCACGCGGCCGGCAATTACGAGCGGACACCGACCGGCCTGCTGCGCGCGGTCCCGGGCACCAGCTCGCCGGGCCACATGACCTTCGGGCCCAACATCACCCTGGCGCCCGGCACCTACACCGCCGACTTCGTGATGCGCTCGACCAGCCCGGTGGCCGGCACCGAGGTGGCCAACGTCGAGGTCTTCAACGCGCGGACCAACGAGCCGGTGGTGCCGATCCAGCCGGTCAAGGCCAACCAGTTCGACGGCGACCGGTTCGTCCGGATCTCGGTGCCGTTCACCGTCTCGTCAACCGACAACAGCCTGGAGTACCGCGTCTGGTGGTACGGCGGCAGCCCGCTCGACGTCGCGGAGATCCGGATCCGCTGACAACGGGACCTGGACTGATCCGGCCTCGGTCCGTACGGACCGGGGCCGGCGGCGTTTGCCGGGGTTGCCTGGTCGCTCAGATCTGGACGCACCGCCGGGGCGGCTCCTCTCCTCGCGCCCGCGCCGCCGGGGCGACCACGGCGCACAGGCGCCGGACGGCGTCCTGCGGGTCGAGGTGGAACAGTGCGACCGTCCAGTCGCCGGAGGCCGCGGCCAGGGTGGTGCCGTCCGGCGAGAACTCCAGGTCCTGGATCGCGTTGCTTTGCGCGCGCAGGTCCGCGAGCAGCCGGCCGTCGGCGATGTCCCAGAGCTTGATCGGATCGTTGTCGGCGTTGCTGGCCGTGGCCAGTGTGCGACCGTCCGGCGACCAGGCCAGGTGGTCGAGCTCGTAGGCGTGTTCGCCGACAGTGCGCAGCGGGGTCAGGTCGCGCGTGCCGAACAACGCCGCAGTCCCCGCGCTGGTGGTCACCGCGACGGTGCCGCTGTCCGGGCTGACGTCCGCATCGGCGGCGGCCTGGCCGTCCGGCAGCGAACGTCGGCCGGCCGGACTCCAGTCCGGAACCCGCCAGTGCCACACCGCGCCCGTCTGCGCGGCGGTATCCGCCTTGTTGGTGTTGCCCGAGGCCAGCAGAGATCGTCCGTCGGGGGTGAATACCACGTCGACAGCGAGGTGGTGCGGCATGTCGAGCGCGGCCAGACGTTGCCCACTTCGCCGGTCGTAGACGAGGACTTCCGGCCCGGGGCGTTCCTGCCGTTCGACGGCAGCGAATTCATCACGGTCCCGGGCGTCTCCGTCGATCGTCACGGCCAGGAGCGTGCCGTCCGGGGATATCGCCGGGCTGCCGGCGACCCGCTGGGGGGTACGCAACGTCTGCCGCAGCCGGCCATCGGCCCCGAACACTACGATGCGGCCGTCGCCCAGCGTCGCGGTGATCGAGTCGTCGGGGCCCCAGGCCAGCCCGAGCGGGCCGTCCACGGCATCCGGTATCTCGATGGTGGCGGCGAGAGCGCTGGTGCGGGTGTCCCAGATCCTGATCCGGGGGTCGTGCGACCCGGTGGCCAGCAGCCGCCCCCCGCGCTGATGCGCTACGTAGCCGACGAGCTGCGGATGCGGCAGCCGGTCGACGTCCAGCCGGATCAGCGTCGGCGCCGATCCGTCTCCGGCCGCGGCGAGCAGGTGCCCGTCACCGGAAAGGCTCAGTGCAAAGGCCGCACCCGGGAAGGCGGTCAGCGGTAGTCGAGGGCCGCCGCCGTCGGACTTGAGGCGCTGGATCTCGTTCTCGCCGTCGCGCTGCACCAGCACCGTGCCGTCCGCGGCGATCGCCAGGCGACCGGGCCCGGGTGGGTCGGCCGGGTCGCTGAGGGTCGCGAGACGGCGGCCGGTGGCGGCGTCCCAGGCGGCCACCTCCCGGTCCTGAGGTCTGCTCGTGATCGTGATCAGCTTGTCGTCGGGGGTGAAGCCGATGTCGAACAACTGCCGGCCGGTCAGCGACAGCGTCACCCGGCCGTCGCGACGGCGGACCAGCTCGGTGCTCCCCCGGGCATCGGTCACGGCCAGGTAGCTGCCGTCCCGGCTCACCGCCATGGCGAACGCGCCCCGCGTGCCGACCCGCAGTGTGCGCACCAGACGACCGTCAGCGGCATCCCACTCCCCGGCCATGTGCCCGGCCGCCTCACCCTCGGCGCGGACAGCCAGCAGCCTCGACGTGCCGGGCAGCCAGGCGAAAGCGCCGAAGGCCTTGATCCGGCGCAGCTCCCGGCCGGTGACCGCGTCCCGGATCACCACCCCGGCGGGCACGGTGAACGAGGACGACGCGAGATAGCGCCCGTCCGGCGAGTAGGCCAGGCCGCTCAGGGGCTCGTCGGGGTTCTCGAGATCGGCGCCGACTTGACGAAGGGTGGCGGCGTCCCAGATCTGCACCCGTCCGTCGAGGTACCCGATCGCGACCCGGCGCCCGTCCGGACTGACCGCCGTGAACCGCGCGCCCTGCTCGTTTCCGAGCCGGCCGAGAGTGACCGCCTGCTGGCTCGAGATCAGCGCCCCCCGCGCCTCCGGCGTGGGATAGGCCTCCCAGGAGTTGATCGCCTCCCGCATGGCGACGTAGTCGTCGAGCTGCAAGTTCACCCGCGCGTCGGTGGCCGCGCGCCGAGACTCCGCGATCCGCTCCTTCTCTTGGGCCCGCCCCCGCTGGTCCAGCGCCACCAGGCCGCCCGCTACCACCAGGAGCAACGCCACCGCGAGTCCGGCCACCATGCGGCGCAGGCGGTTGGTGGAGGCGCGGCGGGCCAGCTCGCGTTTCCGGGCCGCCGACTCAGCGGTGGCGAGGAAGCGCCGCTGCGTCGGCGGTACGTCACGGCGGCCGGCTGCCCATTCCCGGGCCGCCGCCAACCGGGCGCCGCGGTAGAGCGCATCCGGGTCCTCCCCCGATGCGGCCCAGTCCGCCGCCGCCGCGGCCAGCCGTTGCCGGAGCAGGATGGTCTGCCGCTGCTCGACCAGCCACCCGGCCAGCCTGGGCCAGCCGGTCAGCAGCGCCTCGTGGCTCACCTCCACCGACTGCTCCCCCACCGTCACCAACCGGGCCTCGATCATCGGCCGGAGGACGGTCAGATCGGTCTCCGATCGCACCGCGCGGCGCCGGACCGGTACGTCGTCCACGATGCTCACCAGGCTCAGCACCGCCTCCCGCAGCGCCACCCGGCCGCCCTCGTCGCGTTCGAGGAAGATGTGTTCGGCGGTCTCCGCGACAGCACGTCGGATGCCACCTGTGGCGCGGTAGCCCTCGACCGTCATCGTGTCGCCGTCACGCCGTTCCCACGTGGCCCGCAACGCGTGTGCGAGCAACGGCAGCGCGCCCGGGTGATGCAGTTCGCCGATGTCAGCCAGCAGCAGCTCGGTGAGCCCCGCCTCGAGGGTGAGCCCGGCGATGCCGGCCGGCTCGCGTACCGCTCGGCGCAGCCCGGCCGGGCTCAGCG
The DNA here is from genome assembly GCF_044465625.1 of Actinoplanes sp. NPDC049599. Lineage (NCBI taxonomy): Bacteria > Bacillati > Actinomycetota > Actinomycetes > Micromonosporales > Micromonosporaceae > Actinoplanes > Actinoplanes sp. NPDC049599. Next base: position 71,025 of record NZ_JBITLX010000025.1, on the reverse strand, counting down.
AGCCGACAACGACCTGGCCCGCGGCGAGCATGCCCGTCAGCTCGGGAAGCTCTGTGCACTGCGGGTAGAAGTCCGCCCGGACGGCGATGATCAGCAGTGCGGGCGCGGCGGCGGCGAGTGCGGCGGCGAACGCCGAGCGTTCCGCCGCGTCGGTGCACTGCGTGAACAGCTCCTCGAACTGGTCGACGAGAATGACCAGTCGCTTGTCGCGACCGGCCCGGGCCGCCAGCGCCCCGAACGTCGACGGCTGGGTGCGGATCGCCGCGAGGGCAGCCGCCGCATCCGTCCCGGCCAGCGCCGCGGTGCGCCCGGTCAGCTCGGCCAGCGGCGCCGCACCGGGTGTCATCACCAGCCATGGCCAGGTCCCGCTGCCCGGGCCCAGGCCGTCCGACGCGATGGCCGGCAGGACACCGGCTCGCAGCAGTGACGATTTACCCGCCCCGGAGGCACCGACCACAACCAGCGGTGGACCCCCGACGAGTTGCTCGGAGAGCCTAGCCACGAGTTCGGCGACCAGTCTCTCGCGACCGCGGAAGAAGCGGGCATCGAGCGCCTCGAAGCTGGTCATGCCGGGGTACGGTGCGGGCCCGCCCGGGTCGGCGCCCGGAGTCGCCGGGGGTGGACCGGCGGTGCGGCGGGCGAGCACCTGCTGGCGCAGCTGGGCGGTCGCGACCAGGGATTGTTGGATCAAGGCGGTCTGCTGGCGCTGAGCGAACCGCTGCTCGGCGAGGTGCTGATGCATGGCCGACAGGGAACGCGCCGCCTCCTCGGCGAGCACCTGGAGCCGGCCCACATCGGTGCCCATCGCCGCGAAGGCGTCGACCAGCTCCTGCCGCAGCGCGTCGCCGGCCGCCCGCAGCGCCACCTCGACCGCACCCACCGCGCTCAGCACCTCGGCGAGATCGTTCCGCAGGCCCTCGGCCTGCTCGCCGCCCGCCTCCAAGCGGCTGATCAACTCGGCCGCGAGGACCTCGCGCAACGCCTCGGGCGGCGCATCGTCCTGAACCCGGCCGGCGGCACTGACCAGGGCGTCAGCCAGGTAGTTGCTGCCCATGCCGCCGAGCTGACCGAGCGCCGCGTGCAACTCGGCGGTGGCGCCGAACGCGGCACCGGCCACCGGAGCCACCGCCGAGGCGGCCAGGAACGCCACGACGCCGTACGGCGAGGCCTTGCGCAGCCCGGTGCCGGCGGATCGGACCCAGGAGCGCACCCCTTCGCGGGCGCGCCGCACCGATGGCGATTGCTCAGTCAATATCCACCCTCAGGTGATCTCTCGTGGCTCCGGCGTTGTCCACCATCGACGATTGTTCAAGGGCGAGTGGAGGCGGTCAATGCCGCAACGTGTGGCATGGACCGCGGGTCCGGCCGCGTGAAATGGTGTGGGCGTGGACAGCGAGACCCACGCTGACGTGGCCCTGCCGCAGCGGGTCGACCTGCATCAGCGGATTCGGGCGATCACCACCGGCGTGATACTGCTGTCCCGGATCGGCTCCCTCGCCATGGTTCTCCTGAGCATCTTGGCGCTGGCCCGTGCCGACGGATACGCCGACAAGCCACTGGCCGCTGTCACCTACCTGGTGGTCGCCGGGTGGAGCGCGGTGATCCTGCCCGTTGTCGCGATGCACGACCCGATCCCGCTCCCGGCCCTGGCCGCGGACGTCACGGTCACCGCTGCCGCCGTGGCCGTCCTGCCCTGGGCGCTCGATGACCATGCGTTCTCGACCGTGGCGGTGCCCGACTTCGAGCCGATCGCCGTCTCGGTCGCCGTGACGGTGGCCCTGGCCACCGCGTCGTGGCCGGCCACCGCCGCCGCCTGCCTCACCCTGGCGGCGGCGTTCACCATCGCCCAGTTCGCGTCGCCCGAGTACACCGACGTCGCCTCCACAGCCAACATCGTCGGCTGGCAGGCGGTCACCGCCGCGTGCTGCTGCCTGTTCATCCGCCGCCTGCGGGCGGTCGCCCATGCCGTGGACACGGCCACCGACCAGGTGATCGTGGCCCGGGAGCGCCTTGCCGCCCGGCGCAGCCAGACCGAGGAACGCATCCGTCATTTCCACGAGCAGCTGCGCCGCCACCGGGCCCTGCACGACGGACCTCTGCGACTGCTGACCGCGATCGCCGGTCAGGGCCCTGCCGGGCATCCCGACCCACGGGTACGGCGCCAGGCCGCGATCAGCGCCAACGTGCTGCGTGGCGCCACCCCGGACCATCCCGACGGCACCCTGACCGAACTGTCCCTGGCTCTGATCGAGGCAGGCAACGACAGTGCCGCCGAGGGACTGCGGGTGGAGTACCACTTCGCCGGCCTTCCCGAGACGTTGCCCGCGGACGTCCTGGACGCCTTCCGGCACGCGGCCGGTGAGGCGCTCGCGAACGTCGCCCGGCACGCCGGCAGCAGCCGGGTACGGTTGACCGGCCTGACCCTCCGCGAGCCCGGCCCGGTCGTCACGGTGGCCATCGTCGACCAGGGCAAGGGCTTCGATCCGGACACGACGCCGCCGGGCTACGGCATCCGGCACTCCATCACCGCGCGCATGCACGAGATCGGCGGCACGGCCGGCGTGGACAGCCATCCCGGCCAGGGCACCCGCGTCGAACTGCGGTGGCCGGCATGATCCGGGTCGCGATCATCGACAACGACAAGATGGTGCCCGCCGGCCTGCGCGCCCTGCTCGCCGGCACCGGCGACATCCAGCTGGTCCACTCCGCCACCACCGTCGACGAGCACCTCGCCGCCGCGCCCGGCGCCGACGTCGTGCTGCTCGACCTCCGGCTGGAGGACGGCAGCGACCCGGCCGGCAACGTGGCCAAGCTGCGCGGCCACGGCGAACGGGTGCTGGTCTTCTCCGTGCACGGGGACCGGCGCCAGGTCCGCGCCACCGTCCGGGCCGGGGCCGGCGGATACCTCATCAAGGACGACGACGCCGCCAAGATCGTCGATGCCGTCAGGAGCGTTCACCGCGGGCAACTCGCGCTGACGGCCGAGCTGATGAGCATCATCAACGACGACCCGCCCGAACTGTCACCGCAGGAAGCGCGCGCTCTCTACTTGTACGGGACCGGCAGCACCCTCGCCGCCACTGCCCACCGCATGGGAGTCACGTTGTCCACCGTCCGCTCCTACCTCACCCGCGTCCGCACCAAATGGGCCGCCATCGAGGAACCGGTCGACGACGTCCGCACCCTGGTGCACGAATACCAGCCCCGCCCCGACTTCCGCACTCCGTAACTCGACGCGGCAGGCAACCTCGAACACCGGTGTTTCCGTCGTGCCCGCAGAGCCGTGTGGGAGGAGAACCGTGAAACGGTCCGAGGAGGACGAGTTCCGGGAGTTCGTCGGCGTCCGGATGGAACGCTGGCGGCGGGCGGCGTTCCTGCTGTGCCACGACTGGCACCTGGCCGACGACCTGGTCGGGACAGTCGTGGGCAAGCTCTACGAGAACTGGCGACGGGTGTCGGCCGCCGACAACCCCGAGGCGTACGCGCAGCGCGTCCTGACCCGGTCCTGGATCGACGAGCGCCGCCGGCCGTGGCGGTGTTCGACAGCGCCACGATCGCCGCACCGGACCGGCTGGAGGCCTGGCGGAACGTCGCGTCCGCCGCGCTGGAGCCGACGGTGATCAACGGTCCGGACCCGGAGGCGTTCATCGCGCGCCTGCGCGCCATGCCGCTCGGGGCCGCGCAGATCACGTCGCTGGCACCGAAGGCATCGGCGGCATCCTCGCCGCCTTCCTGGCCTCCCTGGCCGACGGGCGCACCCTCTGCACCGACCACGACGCGCAGCGCCTGCAGAACGTTGCGGTGGACCTGACAACCGCCGTGCTCGCCCACCACCTGGACCGGGCGAACGCGCCGCTGCGCTCGCCCACGCACACCCTCTACCTGCGCCTCGCCGCTTTCATCGAGGACAATCTGCGCCATCCGGATTTGCATCCGGCCACGATCGCCGCGGCGCATTGCATCTCCCTGCGCTACCTGCACCGCATCGTCCAGGAGCATCATCCCGTGGGCGTCGCCACCCACATCCGCACCCGCCGCCTGGACCGGGCCCGGCACGACCTGGCCGACCGCCGCCGCGGGACCCGTAACCCAGTTGTCGAGCGGTAGAACCGCCCGAGCCGCTCTACCGACCGCGCAGAGTCCACCGCTTCATCGGTCGTCGAGCGTGACAGCTGACAACGCGCCAGCGCGGAAGGACGGCGGAAGACCCGGCCGGGGTGAACCTCGCACATTCGACGGCGACGTCGGTCGCCAACCGGTTCATGATCTCGGCGTGCTCGGCACGCCTTCCTCGATCGACCCGCACGGCCGCAGCCGGCCGAGAAGGCCTGGTGGCGCCGAGATGGCTCAGGTCTGCCCGCGCAGCAGGACGGTCATCCGCGCGCCCAGCTCCGGCGTCATCGCCCCCTCGACGCTCAGGCCCAGCGTCTCGGCCAGCTGGCGGCAGTGCAGGTCCAGAGTGGAGGCGACCAGGTCGGCCAGCACGGCGGCGGCGGTGCGGGCCTGGCGCCACGAGACCACGGCCACGACCAGGCCGGCCACGGCCGCGGGCCACCACAGCAGGCCCACGACGAGGTAGCCGGCCGCCCATGCCGCCTGGCGGGCCGCCGACGAGAGACGGACGCGGGCCTGCTCCAGCTCGGTGCGGGTCTCGGCCGGCAGAATCAGCCACAGGCGTGGCCACACGACATTCAGGTCCATCGCGTACGCCGATTCGGCGCGCACCGCCGGCGCCGCCAGCCGGTCACCCACCCCGAAGGCGCAGGCTGGAACCGTCGCGCCGAGCCGGTCGCTCGTCAGGGCACGGCGGCGGGCCTCGGCAGCCAGCGCGGGTGCCCGCGGATCGTCGCCCTGTTGGGCGTGCGCGGCCGCGAGCAGGGCTTCCGATGCGACCGCCCGCGCGTACTGCCAGCGGCGGGCTCGCCGGGCGGCGAGCCACCAGGGACGCGTCGACTGCCACAGCAGTTCCACGCCGGTGCCGGCGGCCTGCACGGCGAAGCCCAGGCCCAGTGCGGCGAGCAGCAGCCCGGCCAGCACCAGCACCAGTGTGCCGGTGCTGCGCCAGGCGGGCTCGGCGGCCAGGCGGTTCAGCGCCTCGGTGAGACGGGCAGCGTCGTGCCAGCGTGCGTGCCCGAGGGTGTGTGCCACCCCGGCGGTGGCCAGCAGCAGCAGGCCGGGCAGCACAAGCAGGGCGAGCCAGCGTTCGGCCAGTTTGCCGCCGAGCGCTTCGAGGAACGCGGTCACGAGCCGAGCCGGGTGCGGGTCATCGGCGCGGCGACGATGGCGCACTTCGCTTCGCTGCCGGGCAGTTCGACCCGCGGGCACCGACCGGCGGGACAGGCCAGGAACTCCAGCATCGAGCGGCCGGCGCCGGGCAGCGGGCGGTAGACACGGGTCGAGCTGAGCCCCGCGGCGTACGCGGCACGGAACAGCCGGTCCTCGATCTCGTCGAGGTCGTCGGAGAGCCGGTCGAGGTCGCCGGCGTGCAGCCGCGCCACGACATCGTCGACGAACGAACGCAGCGACGGATCGGCGCGCACCGGATCGGAGTCGTCGCCCAGCCGGACGCACAACGTGGCGAGCCGAGGGTCCATCGATCACCTTCCCTGGGGGCCATTCAGGATAGCCTCGGACCGTGACCGAGGGGACACCCTACGACGGTGACGTCGCCGCCTTGCGCCGCACGGCCGGGCTCGGTCGCCTCGACGCGATCGTCGACCTTGCCGTCGTGCTGCGCGAACGCTTCCACCACGCAGGCGACGAGGGCGATCTCGTCGAGGCGCACAGGCAGCTGGTGAACGCGGCCGATCAGTTGCCCAGGGACCACCCGGCGCTGGCCGTGGTGCTCAACGCCCTCGCGCCGGTCCTGCGCGACCGCTACCAGCTGACCGGTGACCCCGGTTTTCTGCGGGGCGCCCTGTCCTGCACTCCCCCGCCCGGCCCGGCGGATCCGCCGCAGATAGCGATGAACCGGTCGGAGACGCTGCGGCTGATCGCCGAACGCGACCACGACCTTGCGCCGCTGCGGGAGGCCGAGACGTTGCAACGGGCCGTGCTGGCCCGGACCGCGCCGGGCGATCCGATGGCCGCCGATGTGCGGGAGAGCCTGGGTGAACTGCTGCGGCTGCGCTACTCCGTCACCCGGGATCTGACCGCTCTGGACGAGGGCGCCGAGCTGCTGCGGCTCAGCCTGGGCCGGACGCCGGCGGACCATGCACGGCACGCCGACCGGGTCGCGGCGCTGGGCAGCGTCCTTCAGCTGATCGCGCTGCATACCGGCGACGAGGAGGTCCGCGAGGCGGCGATCCGGCAGTTGCGTCGGGCGCTCGAGCTGACCCCGGTGGGGGTGCCCAACCGGCCGTACCGGATGACCGACCTCGCCGCCGCGCTCACCGACCGGGGCCGGCACACCGACGACCTGGCCGCGCTGCGTGAGGGCGCCGCTCTGGTGCACGCGGCGCTGGAGGCCACCCCGCCGGAACACAGCGCGTGGGGCAACCGGGCGCAGAGCTTCCTGGACGCCACGCTGAGCCTGGCCGAGCGCACCGGTGAGATCGCCGTGCTCGACGAGGCGATCACGGCGGGCGATCGGGCCCGCTCCCGCGGCGCGCGGCCGACCACCGTGGACCTGCTGCAGGCGGCCCTGCGCCGGCGCCGCTTCCTGTGCACCGGCCGGATCGCCGACCTGCACGCGGCATCGGCCGCCCTGGACACGGCCGCCGAGCGAGCACCCTACGGCGACCCCGACCACTTCGCCGTGCTCGGCAATCAAGGTCAAATTCAACTTTCCCTGTACGAGGCCACAGCCGCCCCTGACCACCTGACCCGTGCCGTGTCGGCGCTGGGTGCGGCCGTGCGCGCCACCGCACCGGACGACCCGCAGCGCGCCGACTGCCTGGTGGCCTACGGCGACGCTCTCGGCCTGCGATTCGACGCGTCGGGCGACCCGGCCGTGCTGCGCGCCGCGGCCGCCGCCTACCGGGAAGCCGCCGGCACACCGGGCCTACGCCCGATGACCCGGGTGCTGGCCGCACGCGCGTGGGGCCACGCCGAGGCGGACGCCCGCCGGTGGGCGCAGGCCTGCGAGGGCTTCTCGACCGCGGTCCGGCTGCTGCCGCTGGCCGTGTCGCGCCGGCTGGACCGCAGCGACCAGGAGCACGGCCTGGCCCGGCTGGACGGCCTGGCCGCCGACGCGGCGGCGTGCGCGCTTCGGGCCGGCCGCCCCGAGGAGGCCCTGCAGCTGCTGGAACTGGCCCGCGGCGTGCTGCTGAGCCAGGCCACCCAGGGCCGCGACGACCTGACCCGGCTCGCCGGCCAGCACCCGGCTCTGGCGTCGGAAATCGCCACGCTGCTCGACCGGTTGCGCCCCGGCGCGCCACCGGCCGTCGACCAGCCGGAAGGGGGGCCCGGCGACGGCGAGCCGATCACCTCGCACACCGTCGGCGAACGCCATCGTGGACCGTTCAGCGGGCCCGCAGCCGACGAACGGCACGCCCTGGACCTGCGGCTGCGGGCGCTGCTGGGTGAGGCCCGGGCCCTGCCCGGCTTCGCGGATCTGCTCGGGCCACCCGCACCGGCCGACCTCTACGCCTGCGCCGCCGACGGGCCCGTCGTGCTGATCAACGCCGGTGCCTACGGCAGTGACGCCCTCATCGTGCGCCCGTCCGGCGTCGAGGTGGTGCCGCTGCCAGGGCTGACGCCGCGGGAGGCCGAGGAACGGTCGGCAGCGCTGGCCCTCGCGGTCGACCGGGCCGGTGCGCCGGGGCCGGACGAGCGCGCTGCTCAGGAGACGGTGGCCGGTGTGCTGCGGTGGCTGGCGGAGACGGTTGTCGACCCGGTCCTGGCTGGGCTGACCGGGCAGGACGGGGTGGGCGATGACGGCGGGCCGCAGCAGATCGGCGCGGCCGGGCGAGATGCCGAACCGGCGCCGGGCGCCGGCAGCGGGACGGACGGGGGGAGCCTCGGGCCTGGGCCAGGTGGCGACGAGGCACGCATGCGGGTGTGGTGGTCGCCGGTCGGGGTGCTGGCGCTGCTGCCGGTGCATGCGGCGGCCGGGGGTCGGGTGGTGTCGTCCTACACGCCGACGTTGCGTGCGCTGCGCCGGGCCCGGGCGCGGGCGATCTCGGCCGGGCCCACGCTGGTTGTAACGATGGCCGAGACGCCGGGGGCGCCACCGCTGCCGCAGGCCGGGCGGGAGGCGCAGGCGGTGGCCGCGCTGACCGGGGCCACGGTGCTGAGCGGGGCCGAGGCCACGGCCGCGGCCGTAGCCTCGGCGCTGACCGTTCACCCGGGGGTGCACTTCGCCTGCCACGCGGTGGCCGAGCCGGCCGATCCGTCGGCCGGGCGGCTGCTACTGCACGATCATCGGGAACGGGCGATGACCGTACGGGAAATTGCGGATCTTGATTTGCCGGAGGCCCGCCTGGCGGTGCTGTCCGCTTGTGATACCTCGCGCACCACGCCGCACCTGCCGGACGAGGCGCTGCATCTGGCGTCGGCGTTCCAGCTGGCCGGCTACCCCGAGGTGGTCGGTGCGCTGTGGCCGGTCAACGACCGGGTGGCCCGCACCGTCGCCGAGGAGCTGCACCGCCGGCTGAGCGAGGGTTCCGGGGCCGCCGCCGCGCTGCACGCCACAGTGGAGCGGTTGCGTGCCGCCTACCCCGGCACGCCGACCTTGTGGGCCGCCTTCGTCCACAGCGGCCGGTAGCGCCCCGATCTTGGCGTTCGTCTGGAATGGTCGGCGCCATGAGTTTCTCCCGGCGCCGACCTGAGGCCGAGACCACCACCTCCGGCGAGATCCCGCATGTCACGGTGACCGAGTCGGAGCTGCTCGCGCTCGGCGAGCAGCTGAAGAACGCGCTGGCCCAACGGGGCCACGGCGACCCCGAGGCCAGGCGGATCGGCCATCGCTATGCGGTGCTGCTGGCCACCGATACCAAGCATCGCGAGACCAGCGTCAAACTGCTCGAGTGGCTGGTCGGCGCATGGGCAGCCGAGCCGGAGAAACGGGTGCTCGCGCTCAACGACCTGAGCCGGGTGCTCGACGAGGCCGGTCAGCCGGCCCGCGCCGAGCCCTGTCACCGCGAGGCGCTCGCCGCGTGGGAGCGGCTGCGCGGCCAGAACGACGAGAACACCCTGCGCGCGGCGCACAACCTGGCCGTCACCCTGATCGAGCTGGGCCGGCGCGACGAGGCGGAAGGGCTGCTGCGTGACACGGTCGCCCGCCGCACCCGAGTGCTCGGCGCCACCCACCCCGACACGATAGGCAGCCGCATTGCCCTCGCCGGCACGCTGCGCGGCAGCCCGCAGCGGCTGACCGAGGCGGAACGGCTCTACCGGGCGGTCCTGGCCGACCTCGGCGACACGGGACGGCAAGCGGGTCAGGCCCGGCAGAACCTGGCCGCCGTGTTGTTCGACGCCGGCCGCTCGGACCAGGCCGAGAAGATGTACCGGCGCACGCTGACCGACTTCGGCAGGCTCCTGGGCGCCGAGCATCCGGCAACGCTGACCGTCCGCCACAATCTCGCCGTGCTGCTCAACGCCCGAGGCATGATCGCCGAGGCGGAGCGGGAGGTCGGAGAGGTGCTCGCTGTGCGGCGGCGGGTGCTCGGCCGGCATCATCCGGAAACCCTGGACAGTCAGGTCAGCCTGTCCGCCATGCGCGCCAACCAGGGCCGGGTGACCGAGGCGCTGCCGCTGCTGGAGGACGCCCTCCAAGGCCTGCGAGCAACTCATGGGCCGGACCATCCGCTGGTCCGCGAGCTGCAACGGGTGCGCACCGAGCTGCGCGGGGCGTAGTGCGGATGAGCCAGACCGAACAGTGACCGGGCGTGTGTGGTGCCACCTCGGGGTTCCGTGGGTCTGGGGCTTGGGGTAGGCCTACCGGGGCGGGATCGGCCGCGGCACGGCGGTACTCGTGGATCAGTCCGCTCAGCCCCTGACCGACCGCCAGCCATGGTCAGCAGGGCGGCAAGGGCGGCGGTCTGCACCGCCGGGATGCTCGCGTAGCGATCTGTCGACAGATCGGGCGCCTCGATCCGCACGGCCAGGGCCGGCCAGCCCAGGCCGCGTTCCTCCGTCAGCCGCAGGGAGCGCGGTGGCGGCCAGTCTCCCGTCAGGCACCGGGTCCGTGGTGAAGGTGTATGGCTTTTGACGGGACTACGCCGGCTTCTGCTCGCTGCGGTAGCCGGAGGCCTGCAGGGTGAACAGCTCGGCGTACCGGCCGCCGGCGCTGATGAGTTCGTCGTGGGTGCCGGCTTCGGTCAGCCTCCCGTGGTGCAGCACGAAGATCCGATCGGCGTGGCGAACATTGGCCAGGCGATGGGTGATCAGGATGGTGGTGGCCACGCCCTGCCGGTCGCGGATGGCCTGGAACAGGGCGTCCTCGGCACGTGGATCGAGAGCCGACGACGGCTCGTCCATGATCAGCAGGTCGTCGGTGCGGTAGAACCCGCGGGCGGCGGTGATGCGCTGCCACTGCCCGCCGGAGAGGTCCTGACCGTTGGCGAAGGTCCGGTCGAGCAGGGTTTCGTAACCGTGCGGCAGCTCGGTGATCATGTCGTGCGCCACGGCGCGGCGAGCGGCCGCCTCGATGCGACCGGTGTCGGTGTCGCTGTCGGCGTCGCCGAGGGCGATGTTGGTGGCGGCGGTGAACGGCCACTTGTGGTATTCCTGCGTGACCACCGCGATCCTGCGGCGCAGCGTGTCAGCGTCGTACTCGGCCAGGGGCCTGCCGTTCCAGGTGACCACGCCGCTGTCGGGGGTGCGGAGCCCGGCGATCACCGCGGCGAGGGTGGACTTGCCGGAGCCGTTCTCACCGACGAACGCCACGGTCTGCCCGGCCTCGATCGTCATGGTGACCTCAGCGACGGCCGGGGTGTCCCGGTCGGGGTAGGACAGGGTGACGCGCTCGACGTGCAACCCGACCAGGACACCCGGTGCGGCACCGGCCCCGCCGGTGGCCGGCAGGTAGTCCTTCGCCCGGCTCATGAAACCGGTGTAGTCACCGAAATGCTGACCCTCGGTGTACACCCGGTCGACGTGCAACGTGACAGTCATCAGGGCCCGCTGGGCGGCTTGGACGGCGATGACGCAGGTCGCCGCCGCGGCCAGCGGGATCCGCCCGTCCAGCAGCAGGACCCCGAGCAGCACGTATACGGCGCCGGTGGCCAGCCCACTGATCACCGATCCGACACTCATGGTGGTGGTGACCCTGCGCGCGAGGGCGAGCTGGACATCGGTCTCGGCGCCCATGACCCGGTCGTACTGGTCGAGCAGGAACCGGCGCAGCCCGTAGGAACGCAGCTCCGGAGCCGAGACCCGTTCGGCCATCAGCCGGTGCAGCAACCACATCCGCCGCCGGCGCACCGACCCGGCCAAAAACGTCTGATACCGCTGGTGCCCGGCCCGCAACGAGGCCCACCCGTTGGGCAGCGTGGCGACCAACAACGCGACCAGCAGCAACGGATGAATCACCACGACGGCCACCGCCACCGCGATCAACCCCACCAGACCGGCGAGCAGGTTCATCACAGCCTGCACCAGCCCGCTGACCGACTCCGCCCCCCGGGAAGCGCGTTCCATGTCGTCGGCGAACGCGTCCTCATCGAACGCGTCCAACCGCACCGCAGTGGTCACCTCGAACAGAGCCCGTTCCACCGTACGGTTCACCCGCGGCGTCAACCCGTTCTGGGCATACCCGGTCACGATGCCCAGCCCGGCACGCACACCCGTCGCCACGGCAAGAACCGCCAGGGCAGGCAACGCCGCCGACACCCGCTGCGGTGTCGGCCCCCCGGTGAACAACTCCACCAGCACCCGCTGGGTCGCCAGCAACCCGAACGCGGCCATCACCCCGGCCACCACGGTCGCGACAGCGACGATCACCGTACGGACACGGTCGGCACGCCAACTGATCACCACCGCCCTACCGGCAAGCCGGGGAAGCTCGGCGAACACGGCGAACAGGCCCGCGTCAGCACGGGCCCGCATCCCGCTCTCCCACCACATCACCCGCAGCTCCGGCAACACCGACTCCGCTCGGGGCCCGCCGGCCTGCCGGGGAACGCCACTGCCGCTGTCCTGAAGGCTGGAGTCCTCATTCTCGGTCATCGGGTACGTCCCTTCGTACGACGTCACGGATCATGCCGAGTTCGTCCTTCCCAGCCGGAGCCGGACCGGGTCAGCGATACCCCCGGCCCGATCCGGCGCTCCCCTTCATCAAACCGCCGCCAGTGCCTGGCAAGCCCCCGTCGGGGGCGTCTTCATCGCGGCGAATGCCTTCACCTGCATTGCAGTCCGGTGTCTCCCCGGATGTCGATCTGGTCGGCGACCGTCAGCCTGGAGACCAGGCGGACTGGTCCGCGGCACACTTCGCCCGCAGATGGCCGAATGGCTACGGTCGCCGGCACCACCACTCGGTCGCGGGTTCGAGCACCATGATCGGGATGTCGAGCCGTCCGGCGGTCGTGAGAACCAGCACCACACCGGGGCCATCCCCCCTCGCCGCGCAGTTCAGCGTTCCGCTCAGCGGTGGCGTCGGTTCTGACGACAACGGACGCCGGTGCGGGCGGATGATGCCGACCGCGCCGAGGTCTACCGACAACTCCGGCTCAAGCTCACCTACCACCCAGACGAACAAAAGTCCGCGTTCAGGCTCAGCCTGACGCGGACTCATATGGGGAAAAAGGTTGTGTCCGAGGGTCGACACCAACCAATAACCCACTGCCGTCGATTCTTGAAATCGACGTGATACCAGGCTAATCGCAGCGCGACTCCCATGCGATAGCCCATGCGAGTGACAACAGGTCCGGAGGAAGGGCCGGTCGTCTCAGCCAAGAGGTCGCGACGATGACCGGCCCCACCCGCACGCGCTCACGTACCGCACCCAGGCCGTGCGGACCTCTACAACCACAGCCAGCGAGGCGCGTTTGAGGATTGTCCAGGGTGAAGTCGTTCTTGGTGTCTGTCAGACCCGGTCGGCATGTACCTCGCCGTCCGCACCGCCACCGAACTCGCCACCGCGGTGAAGAACCGTCTCAAACCGACGCAGTACCGCACCCTTCTGATCGACGGCTACCTCACCGGAACAGGTCTAGCTCCACCGTCCCCGACCAGACCTTGATCGCAAAGGTGTCCAGCGCTACCCGGGGCGCCGGAACAGTCCACTCCGGAACGGCCGGCGCCCGGTCAGTGCGGGATACGCGCGGCCGGTAACGCAGGTGCCCCCTGCCCGGCGGCGGTAGACGGTATAAACCGAGGGTGAACCACATGACCAGCACCGAGCTCCGGATGAGCGCGTCCGTGACCCTGGCCATCGAGTACGGCCACTTCACGGTGGCCGACCAACAGCTCGACGATCCCGCCGCCGGCTCCAGGGCACTCGACAAGGCCCTGGAGTCGCCCGCCCGCGTGGGCGCGGTGCGCAACGTAGTTGCCGTGCTCACGCCCGCCTGCGACACCTACGAGACGCCGATTGCTCTCGAGGTCTGGTCGGCCCGCCCGCCGACCGATGCCATCAAGTGGGACCACGAGGTCGAGGTCGACCTCCTGGTGCCCTCCGGGCGGCTCGCGGTGTGCACGGCGACCTCCGACCCCGACATCGTGGAGGGCGTCGCGCCCGGCTCCTACCGCCTGCTGGTCTCCGGCGGCCGGTTCGATCCGATGCCCGCCATGGCCGATTCCGAGCAGCACTTCCGTCTGCGCCTGTGGCCCCGCCCGAGCCCCGCACCACTGCTCGTGGTGCGCTCCTGGCCCGGCTGGGCCGACTTCTGATCCCGGCTGTCCGACACCGACTACCTGTCCCGGCACCTCGATCCGCTGGCCGACCTGCACCGCATCTCGCGGATGGCGGACGCGTACGGATCGAAGCCGAGCCGCCCGGCCCGATCGCACCAGGGGCAGGGCCGACGTCCCGCGCGGAAGTGGTGACGTTCATTCTGGTCAACCCCCACTGCCACGCCGTGACGGTTTGTTGCAGGTGCTGTCGGCGGGTGCCGGATCCGCGCGGGTTGCGCTACCCCCTGGCTGCGTTGCTATCGGTTGCGGTGTGCGCGGTCATGACCGGTGCGTCGGCGGTCACCGCGATCAGTGGTTGGCTGCATGACCTGGGCGACATCGCCCGGGCCCGGCTCGGCTTCGTGCGTGGGGTGCCGGCCACGACCACGATGTGGCGGCTGCTGATCCGACTGGACGCCGATCTGCTCGCCACCGTTCTGGCCGGTTGGTTACGCAGCCCCGCCGTGCCGGCCGCACCCCGCCGGGCGCGAAATCGGCAGTTCATCGCGGTTGACGGCAAGACCGTGCGGGGTACCCGCCGGCCTGATGGCAGTCAGATCCATCTGTTGGTCCGCGCTGGACACCAGCACCGGTGTCGTTTTGGCCCACGTCACCGTGAATGCGAAATCCTCGGTGGGGTCACTGCGCCTCGCGCGGTGACCCCACCGACTCTTAGCCAGGCGCGCCCGGAGGCCAACGACTTTCAACGGTCAACGATTGCAGTGGCGAGCCCAGCACGTGATCGGCGTCTACGGTGAGGTGATGGTTGACCGGCACGTGCTGTCCTTCGCGCCGGGCGGCGCGGTCGGTGGGTTCGATCATCGTGTCTTCACCCTTTCGGTCGCTGCGGGCGACCCGTGGCGCAACACCCTGGTCGCCCTGCACGAAGCGGCCCACCAGGGCCTCAACGGCAGCACCTCCTGGGGACACCTGCTGCAGACCTTTGCGATCCTTCCCGACGGCGGAAGCGCGTTGGAGGGCCTGTCCCAGCGATGCGCGCAGACCCACGAGGCGTACGCGACGCTGACCAGCGTGACTGGCTTGCTCGGGACGCGCGACGCGCCGCCCTTGTCCGAGATCATCGACGCCTATCCCGCCTATCGTTCCTACCTCGGCGGGCCGGCGGAACCGGGGTGGCGTCGAGTGGCTATGGCCGCCGCGCTCCAGGTCTGCATGCAGTCCGATGTGCTGGGCGTGACGCCGGCCGGGTTCGTGGCGGCGGCGTTGAGCGAGCGGCACAGCCCGGACGCCCGCCGGGCGTTGCTGCTCCGGCGGCGCGACCGCTTCTTCGCCGAGGTCGAGCGGCGGGCGGCCGGCGACCTCGGCGACGACTGGGCGGCGACGTCCGGGGTCGCGTCGGTGGGCCGCGAGACCGCGGCGGACATGCTGGCCGCCCTCGGCCGGGCGTCGGTCGACGCGGCGCAGGTCAGGGCCGCGCGGCGGGCGCTGGTGACGGCCCTCGCCGAGGTCGTCGGCCCGATCGAGATCGACGAGAACGTCACGAACCTGTTCGACATCGAGCACCTCCGGCTACGGTCGCCCCGGCGTGCGTCGGTCCGCCCGGCGGGCGCGATGCCGCCGGGCGGAGCTGACCGCCTGCTCGCGGTCCGCACGGCGGCCACCGTACGCCGCCAGTTCGCGTTGGGCGACGATCCGTGGCCGGTGACCGGTGACGCGCCGGTCGCGGTGATTCGGGCGCGCCGCGGCGAGGATGTGGACCTCTACCCCGTGGCTGAGCCCGGTCAGGTGTCGGTGTGGCGGCCCGAGAGGCAACCGCTGCTGGTCAGCATCGCGCTCGGTTGTGCCCTCGACCAGCGGTGGGCACGGGACTGGTCGGCGGCGTTCACCGAGGCCGACGTCGTCACGATCCTGATCGACAAGCCGTTCGGCCAGTTCGTCGACGCCCTGCTCGACGGCCCCGAGCGGCTGCGCCACACGCTGATGCCCTGTGGGGACAACAAGGCGCTGCTCGCTCTTTCCGTTCCCGGCCTGCCGCCCTACCTGCGCATCTGCAGCCTCGTGGCGGCCACCGGCGCGCGGATTCGCCTGGCGCGCGATCCCCGTGCTGTCGACGTCGAGGATCCCGCGGCGTTCAGCACGCGCCATCGGGAGCTGGCGATGATCGGGCGGCGGATCGTCGAGGACGAGTCGACGGTCGAGCTCGTCAGGTGAGGTCGTCCAGCTCCGACCTGACCTTGTCGGCGGCGGTGGCGCCGAGCCGTTGCAGGATCGCCAGCGCCTCCTCCAGGCGGGTGCGGGCCAGGCGCTTGTCCCCGGACAGGGCCGCGGCCCGCCCGAGGCCACGCAGGGCGTGGGCGCGTTCGTAGTCGCTCCCGGCGCTCCGGCTGCGGTTCACGGCCTGCTCGGCGGTAGCCCGGGCCGCGTCGACGTCGCCGCCGGCCAGGTGGATGCGGGTGAGCGTGTTGAGGGTCTGTGCCATGTCGAGTTCCAGGCCCAGCTCGGCGAAGCCGGCGAGCGCCTCGCGGGCGTGCCGTGCCGCGTCGGCCAGCCGGCCCATCTCCACCTCGGCACGGGCGATGCTGCGCAGGGTGATCCCGACCTTGCGGGGAACCTGCGTCCGGCGGTAGAAGGCCAGACCGTCGTTGAGGTGGCCCAGCGCCTCCTCGTACGCGCCGCGTCGGCGCAGGATCGACGCGATGTTGACCTGCGCGTCGACGGCACCCTGGTCGTCCCCGGCCGCACGCAGGAGATCACGCGCCCGCCGGTATTGCTCCTCGGCCTCGGCCGCCCGCCCGGACTCCAGCAGCGCCCGGCCGAGATTGTTGCGGGTGATGCCCTCCGCGCGCCGGTCCGCGAGGCGCGTCGCGGACTCGGCGGCCACGGTGTGACTGTGGACCCAGCTGTCGACGTGCTTGGTCAGATAGAAGAAGTCGCGCAGCACATAGGCGAGCTGCCACCGCTGACGGTCGGTCCCGGCCGATTCGAGCGTGAACATCTCGACGAGGTTGCGGCGCTCACGTTCGTACCAGTCGAGCGCCGCCGCGCGTTCGGCGAAGGCCGGCTCGGCGATGGCCCGCCCGGCGAGCGACAGCCGGTAACGGTGTGGCATGACCAGTCGTCCGGCCCGGTCCGCGGTGTGCAGGTATTGATCCACCATGCGGCCCGTGGTGGCGGCGCGGTCGGCGGGTCCGTCCAGCCGGAGACCAAGGTCGCGAGCGTACGCCCGCAGCAGGTCGTGCATCGCGAAGCGGCCGGGTTCCGGTTCCGTGATCAGGTGCGCGTCGGCCAGTCGGCGCAGGGTGCGCCGCGCGCCGGTGATCGTCGTGTCCAGCATCGCCGCCGTGACCGGCAGCGAGACCGCGTTGCCCGGGTGCAGACCCAGGCGGCGGAAGGCGGTCGCCGACGATTCGCTCAGCGCCACGTACGACCAGGAGAAGACGCTGCGCACCGCGGCGTACGGATCGTCGCCGAGGTCGAGGAAGTCCAACGTCGACTCGTTCTGCTCCAGCTCGGCCAGGAGCGTGGCGACGCTGTCCTGGGAGCGGGTCGCCGCCATCTCGGCCGCGATCCGCAGGGCGAGCGGCAGCCCCGCGCAGTGCTCCACGAGCCGCGCGACCGCCTCCGGGTCGGCGCCGGCGCGCGCGCCGAGCACGTCGCTCAGCAGGGCCACCGACTCGTCCCGGGGCAGACGGTCGAGCTCGACGGTGGTCACGGGGTGGTGCACGGCGAGCCCGTGCAGGCGTTCCCGGCTGGTGATCAACACGGCGCTGTCGCCGGTGCCCGGCAGCAAGGCCCTGATCTGCGCGGGCTCGCGGACGTTGTCCAGCACCAGCAGCATCCGCCGGCCGTTGACCGCGGTGCGGAAGCGCGCCGCCCTCTCGTCCAGTTCTCCCTGCTCGGCGGCGCGGGACTGGCCGAGTGCGCGCAGGAAACCGGCGAGGATCTCGCGCGTCGGCAACGGCGTGTCCGGCCCGAAGCCTCGCACGTCGACATGGAGCTGACCATCCGGAAAGGCCCCGGCCGCCGTGTGCGCCCATTCCAGCGCGAGCGCGGTCTTGCCGGCTCCGGCCATGCCGGTGATCACCGCGATGCGCGGGCTCCCCCGGTCGGCGCCGAGCAGGATCGTGTCCAGTTCGGCGAGTTCGGCGGCGCGGCCGTGCAGCACGCCGGCCCGTGCCGGGAGCTGCCGCGGCACGACGGCCTCGACCGGCGGTCGGTGTCGCGGCGCCGTGTCGTCCGCCTCGGCCAGTTCGGCGACCACCGCCAGGGCGAACGCGGCCGCGTTGGCCGCCGCCACCGGCTGCCACCCGTGCCCGTCGGCCTCGTGTTTGTGCCCGTCCGCCTTGTCGCTGATCCCGCGCACGGTCAGCACGGGCAGCGCGTCGTTGAGGTGCGCGGCGTGCGCCACGCCGGCGCTCTCCATCTCGATCGCCACCGCGTCGCTGTAGTGGTGCCGAAGCTGCGCCGACAACGGATCGTCGCGGGAGTTGAGCACCACCTCGCCGGCGGCGATCGGCCGGAGGTGGACCGCCGGCGTCTCGGCGACCGGGTCCGACCACGTGCCGTCGGCGGCGACGCGGCGCGCGAGCTGATCGATGCGGTGCGAGAGCTCCCAGCTCCGTGGCCTGGCCTCGAAGCCGCCGGGCTGCACCCTGCCGCCGTGGTAGGCGTAGATCTTGGTGGCCACGACCACGTCGCCGAACGCCAGGTCCTCGCGCAGTGCCCCGGCGACGCCGACGAAGACGATCGCCGCGGGCCGGAAGAGCGCGATCGCCCGCTCGGCCAGCACGGCGGCGGCGGTGTTCCCCTCGCCGGTCTCGGCCAGCGCGACGCGGCACCGCCCCCGGGGCGGGTAGCCGACGTCGAAGATGGTCCCCGACGGATGGTCGACACGCCTCCGCCCGGTCAGCAGGCTCCGGACCGCGGCGTGCTCCAGACCGAGTGCGGTCAGCACGACGATCACCGGGTCGCCGTCCAGCTCCATCAACCACCATCCTCAGCCCAGCGTGAGACGTGCGCAACTCTGCGCAAGGACTACCGTGGACGCGGTGTACGACGTGTTCCTCAGCTTCACCCGCAAGAGCCATCAGGCGGTGGCCGACAGCAGCTTCAAGAGCCTGACCGGTGCGGGCTTCCGCGTCTATCGGGACACGGCCAACCAGCCAGGCGACAGCATCTCCGATGAGATCATCGCTGCGCTGCGGGATTGCAGGCTGGTCGTCGTCGTGTATTCCGCGGCGTACGAGCGGCGGTGGGCCTGCCAGTGGGAGTTCATCCAGGCCTACCTGGCCGGTGAGGCCGAGGGCGACGCGACCCGGCGGCTTCTGATCATCAACCCCGAGCCGGACGACCATCACATCGCGCCGTACGCGGCCTCGGACATGATGATGCTCCCGGCGGCCGACCTCGTGCGGCTGCCCGGCCTCGTCCGGGACAAGCTCGACCGCCTCGGGACGACCACGATGCCGGGGGTCCGCCGGTTCCCGAAGACCCGGTGGCTGCCGCCCACGATCCCGGGCTCGTTCGGGCACCTCGGGCGGTTCCGCGACCTGTGGCGGGTGCACAACGCGCTCACCGGCGTCGAGCGGCCGTTGAAGGTGAAGACCCGGTCGGGTCCGGCCGCCCTGGTCAGCGGGATGGCCGGCATCGGGAAGACGTCGCTCGTGCGGGCGTTCGCGTGGACGTTCGAGGCGGCGCACCGCGGCGGCGTCCATTGGACGAGCGTCGGCGGCGACGGCGGTGTGGACGGCGCCGTCGCGCGATTCCACCTGCAACTGCGCCAGCTGGCCGACGCCATGGGAGTGCCGAGCGCCGGCGAGTCCGACGGCCGTGTCGCGGTGCTCGTCGCCGACCACCTCGACAAGGGCGGGCAGCCCCATCTTTGGGTGGTCGACGATCTTCCCGAGGATCTCGGGCAAGCCGACCTCGACCGGTTCGTCGTGCCGGGGTCACTGTCCCGGCACGTCTTCGTCACCCGCCGGGCCGGTCCCGGAGCCGGTCTGGCGACCGTGCCGCTGTTCGGTCTCGGCGAGACAGCAGGCCTCGCTCTGCTGCACGAGGCCCGGCCCATCACCGACGCCGACCGCCGAGCAGCGACTTCGATCGTCGGGCGTCTCGACGGGCATCCGTTGGCGCTGCGCGCCGTCGCCGAACGGCTGCGGCGGACCACGGGTCTTCTGTCGTACGCCGAACTGGACGCCCGCCTCGACAGCGTCGGCGCGGGTGATGCCGTGGGCGCGGCGATCCGCGAGTCGGTCCGAGCGCTGCCCCCGATCGAACGGATCGTCATCGGCGTGGCCGCCGTGCTCGCCCCCGCGCCCGCACCGGCCCGGCTCCTGGCAGACGTCATCGCCTCCCTGGGGCCCGCGCGGGACCTGGCCGTCGCGGACGGCCTCGACGGTTTACGCCGGCACGGCTTCGTGAGCGGCGACGACGACCGGTGGCAGGTCCATCCGTTCGTCGTGGAGGCGGCCGCCGCCCTCGGCCCGCCGCCGGTGCCGCCCGCCCGGATCGGCGCCGCCGCCGCGACGGTCCTGATCGACCGGCTGGCCGACGCGGAACCCCACGCCGCGGAGACGCCGCTGCTGGTCCGGCACGCCGAGGCCCTGGCCGCCCGGCCCGAGCTCACCGGGACCGGCCTGGCCGAGGGACTGCGCCGACCGGTCGCCCGGCACCACGACCGCGGCGGCGACCCGGCCCGGGCGGCCGCGTTGTGGCGCTCGGTCGCGGCCGCCGAACCGGACTCGGCCGCGGATCACGCCGACGCCGCGCTCGCGTGCGTGGCCAACGGCGAGTTCGCGGCCGCCGCCGCGCTGGCGGACCGGGCGATCGCGCTCGGCGGCCCGGCCGACGTGAGCGGGCGGGCGCGGTGGGCGCTGGCGGCCGCCCTCGACGGCCTCGGCCGTTACACCGACGCCGAGCCCGTCTGGACCGGCCTCGACGCGAGCGGTTGGCAGCCCGAGCTCGGCCGGCGGGTCGTGTTCGCCGTGTCCCGTGCCCGGTCGCTGGCCGCCAGTGGCCGGCTGCGTTCGGCCCTTGACCTGCTGGAACCCTTCGCCCGGCCGGACCAGGAAGCGTCCGGGGCCGACCCCGACCAGGTCAATGCGGCCCGGATCGAAACCGCCCGGCTGCTCCTGCTGACCAGCTCCGAACGGCAGGCCCGGGAAATGGTCGAGACGGTGGTCGCCTACTACCGCGACCGCGGCGCCACCGCGCACATCCGCTGCCTGGAGGCCGAACTCCTCTGGGCCGAGGCGGCGGTCGCGCTGGCACTCTTCGAGCTGCGTCCCGACACCAGCCGCTGGCGCGAGGCCGAACTGCTGCTGGCCGACGCCGAACAGCGATTCCGCGATGTCGCCGGACACGACAGCGTCTTCGGGCCGGCCGCCGCCGTGCAACGCGGGCTCGTCCTGACCCGCCTCGGCAAGCAGTCCGACGCCCGCGCGATCCTCACGCCGGCGCTGGAGGAGATCGCCGCCTTGCTGTCCGACCGCCACCCGCTGCACCTGCGGGGACGGTATGCCCTCGCCCTGACGTACCTCCAGCTCAACGAGTATCGCGCCGCCGCCGAGCAGCTCGCCGAGGTGTGGCGGGTCCAGTGCGAGGTTGTCGGACCGGGGCATCCCGACACCCTCAACACCCAGCTGGAATACGCCGTCGCCGCCAGGTACGCCGGCTCACCGGAGTGGAAGTCGCTGCTCGACGGCGTGTGGAGCCGATTGCCGGGCGAGATCGGCCGCAAGAACGATCTCTACGGCCGCACGCTGGTGGCCAAAGGCCTGCTGCCGGTCATCCCGGCGGCGGCGGTCAGGTTCCTCAGCAAGGTCGAGATCAAGCGGAAGAACGTGTGGGGCGAATGACGACCGTCGTGCCGGTCCCCAGCGTGATCGACTCCGGCGCCCGCTCGATCGCGGCGACGAGATCGTCGAAGTCCAGTGGGTTGACGGTGTCGGCGAGCGCGGCGGGAATCTCCGGCTCGGGCACGCGGGTCAGCACGAAGCGCAGCCCGGCTGCGGTCGTCTCCACGGTGACCGGGTCGACGACGGCGGACAGGAGGGGCACGAGCCAGACGATGCGCTCGGGTCGGTCGAGCGCCTCGATGAGCACGCCCGCGACCACGACGGCGCGAAGGTGTTCCCGGTTGCCCTGCTCGTGCAGGCCGACCGACCAGTCCTCGTCGTGCAGTTCGAGGTAGTCGGGTGGCCGGATGCCGCCCTTGCTCCACCGCACCGCGGGTGCGGCCGCGTACGCCGGGAAGAACTCGTCGGCCGGAAGACCGCTGACCGCGCGGGTCACCGCCTCGAGCTGGGCGTGGTGCAGCTCGTCGCCGGTGATGCCGGCCGCGTCGAGGATCGGCTGGAGCTGGTCGTCCGTTGCGTCGCCACCCGCGCGGATCACCGCGAGCGTGTGGAGCGTGGCCGCGAGCTGCGGGCGATAGGCGTCGGGCCGCGCAGCGGCCAGGCTGCGCCGCAGCGCCAGCGCCCGCCGGGCGGCGGCTTCCGCGGCCGACCTGTCGTCGGTCTTCGCCAGGACCTGGGCGAGGTTGTCCAGCACATCGGCGTAGAGCGACCGGAACGCCGTCGGCCGGTCGCCTGCCAGGGCGGCGGTTCGCCACTCGGCCTCCCGGGCGTGGTCGAGCGCGCGGGCCAGGTCGCCCGTGCCGGCGCCGGCGACACCGAGCCGGACCGACTGGTTGTGCAGCGCGTGGGCCAGCGCGCCGGCGAACCGGACACCGCTCGGGGCGAGCGCGCGGAACAGTGTCACGGCCCGATCGCCGGCGTCCTGCGCTTCGGGGCCTTCACCCAGGGCGAGAGCCAGTGCGTCGTACGCCTCGGCACGCTCGTCATCCGCGCGCAGCACGGACACCGCGTCCCGGGCCAGCGTAACCGCCTCCTCGGCGCGTTCGCCGAGATGGACGAGCCGGACGGCGAGGTGGGCGGACAGCCGGGCACGCTCCTGTTCGTCGGTCGCCGCGGCCAAGGCGGCCTCGGTCGCGGCGACGGCGAAGTGGGCCAGGACCCGGCTGCGCTGCGGCAGAGCGTCGACGACCGAGGAGGGACCGCCCTCGGGCAGGTCGTCGAGCGCGGTGGTCATCACCTCGACGAGCGGCCCGGGATCGGGGACGGCCGTCAGCGCGGTCATGGCGACGGTGAGGAAACGGACGGGATCGGCGGTGGCGAACGCGCGGGCGCGCTCGGCAAGGCCGGGATCGGCGGCGAGGCATCGCCCGAGCAGCACGACCGCCCGGGCGATCTGCGCGCCGGAGACGGCTGCGACCGCGGCCGCCGGCGCCCTCCCGGCGCGGAGGCAGTCGGCGACGACCTCGACGGCGAGCAGATCGGGCTGCAGGGCGTTCAGGGCGGCCGGGCCGGGCAGGAGGGTGCGGACCAGGTCGAGGCCGGCGTCGACGTCACGCGGTCTCCCCTGGAAGGTGATCAGGGAGCGCAGCAGGTCCTCGGCCTCCTGATCGGTGTCCGCGCCGAAGAGCGTGACCGCGGCCATGATCTCGCCGAGGTCGCGGGGCCGCAGGTCGCCGAGGCCCTGCGCCTGCGCGGCTCGTTGCCAGTGCTCCTTTTCCACCTCGGCGAGGCGGCGCATCGGCGACGTGACCGGGCCGTCCCCCGGCAGCAGGCGCACCAGCGCCTCGGCCTGCACCTCCATCAGCGTGGCGGGCGGCTGCCGGTCGGACGGTGTCGGGGCGCCGAACCCGAAGTCCGCTCCTCGCTCGGCCAGCGTGGTCAGCGCAAGGTCGAGGTCGGCGGCGGTGGGCCGGAGCGGTTCGAGGGTCCGTACCGCGATCTTCTCGGCGGTTGCGGCCACCGCGTCGTCCGCGTCGGCGCGCAGATCGTCGAGCCAGGCGCCGGCGGTGCGCGCCAGCAGCAGCACCCGCACGGTCGCCGCCGGCGCGCCGACCAGGGACTGCAGGGCGGCGCGGACAACCGCCGGGCGGGTCTCGGCGTCGTCCACGACGACCAGCGTGTCGTGCACGGACTCGTGCAGCCGGTCGAGCGAATGCGGGCCCGCGGTCGGCGACAGGCGGCCGGCGGCCCATCCGTCGCCGTGTCGCTGCTGCGCGAGGCGTAGTCCGACGCGGGTCTTGCCGGCGCCGCTGGGGCCGGTCACCAGCCGCACCGGGTGGGCCTCCGGGTCGCGGCACCACTCGTCGAGTTCGTCGAGCTCCGGCCGGTGCCGGAACGGGAAGACCGCGTGCTCGGCCCGGAGCAGGTCGGCGGGGCGGGCCGGGGCGGGCGGCGCCGGGTCGGTCAGTCCGGCGAGGACCAGTTCGGGAGCGAGCCGTTCGACCTCACCGACGAGGCGGGCGAGGTCGGCGTCGGCTGTCCGGGACCGCATCCGCAGCACGATCTTCCGGGGCAGGTCGGCGATGTCCTCCGGGAGGTCGCCGGCCCGGGGCACCTCGGCCCCGTCGAGCAGCACCGGGAGGATCCGGCGCCGGTGCCGCAACGCGTGGGCGATCTCCCTCCGCACCCAGTCCTTCTCGCGGAACAGCTGCTCCCGGTCCTTCACCCAGGCCGGATCGATCAGCGGGATCAGCAGCGAGCAGCGGGCGACGCTGTCCAGGATGGCGTCCGGGATGTCCGTACCCGGGGTGTTGGAGCGACCGGCCTCGAAGACGTGCTCGCGCCCGAACCGGCGGGTCAGTTCACGATCGATGAGCATCGGCGCGTACGAGCGGTCGATGCCGCGGTAGCAGAGGAACACCAGGGGCACGGATTCACCGCCGGTCACGTACGTCATGGCCGAACACCACTTCCTCCCCGGCCAGATGGGCCAGGCTCCACTCCAGCAGCTCTTGCCGTGCCTCGAGGAAGCCGTCGTCCTGCGCCGGGTCGGGCAGCAGCTCGTCGAACGCCGCCTGGTGCACCCGGACGCCGGCATGCGAGAGCGGCCGCACGATCAACGGCCACGCGGCGCTGCCACCGAACTCGACCGTGGCGACCAGGAACGGCACGACGCGGCCGAAGGACTCGATACGCAGGAAGACGTGCCGGAACCGGCAGTCCGGCCGGCTCAGCCACGACGACAGGTACGGGCCCAGCGGCACGTCCACCAGCAGCACCGCACGCTGCAGCACCGCGCCGCTCGTCCAGCCGGCCCAGCCGGGGTCGGCCAGCAGCGACATCGGCAGGACGGTCACCAGCGGCGTGTCGAGGGCGAGGAAGCGAGGGGCCGCCTCCGGGGCGACGGGCAGCAGTTCCACCTCGCGGCGGCCGTCGTCGAGAGCGATGCTGCGGCGGGCGAACGCGGCGACGGGCTTCCCTGGGATGTCGCCGTCCCGGATGGTGTAGTTCGCGAGCAGCGCCGCGGTGCGCCGGACGGTGACGAACAGGTGCGGCCGTACCCGGTCGGCGATCATCGCCTCGGGCGGGGTGTCGGGGGGCAGGATCCTGGCGACCAGTGGCGGGGCGACGGTGAACGTCTCCGACTCGATGTTGCCCAGCACGACGCCGACGGCCTCCTCCGGCCGGCGGGCGTGGCCGGGCTCGATGCCGAGTTCGGCCCGGACCTCCTTCGCCGCGGCGACGAGGGCGGGCGTGCGCCGTAGATGCCCGTCCAGGTCGAGCGTCACCGAACCCCGCTCGTTCAGGGCCTCGGCCACCCGGTCGTACATGAGCTGGTTGACCCGCTGCCATGTGTCGTGAAGGCCCGGGTCGAACAGGTCGGCGGTCAGGGTCGCGGCGCCGAGGAGCGTACGAAGGGGATCGTTCTTCTCGGCCTCCGCCGCCAGGGCGGCGACGGCCGGGCGCCAGTCCGGTGGGTGCCGGCGCAGCCGCGTGAGCCTGGCGTCGGGAAGGTCACGGTCCCGCAGGTGCGCCAGCGTGAACTTCTCCAGGCCCACGTCGAGCACGACGTCGATCGCGGTCGTCTGCATGCAGGCGCGAGACACCGCGTGCGCGGCGTGAAACCGCAGGTAGGGGCCGGTCACCGGCGACACGAGCGAGTCGAGCGCGTCGTAGAACTGAGCGTAGACCGGGTAGCCGGCGACCAGCTGGTCCCGGCTCCAGCCCAGCGCGGCCGCGGGCAGCCAGGAGGCGAACGCCTCCTGCACGAACCGGCTCGCGGCCGTCAGGCCCTGCGCCAGCGCGGCGTATCGGCCGTCGCCGGTGGCGGCGCCGAGCTCGTGACAGATCCGCGCGACGGCGCCGAAGCTGGTCGAGTCCTGCAGCTGCTTGTGGTGCGACTCGTGGGCCGAGGCGAACTGCGTCGACCGGACGTCCTCGTGCGGCTGCCGCAGATGCCAGCCGTCGTGATGGAACTCGCCCGAGGCCGACGTCACCGGTTCAACTTAGACCACCACGATGAACGGCCGGTCGCACACCTGGTGAGCCGGCCGTGACCTCGTCGCCCCCGCCGGCCGGCGCTGTTCGCGCCGGCGTCTTACGCACTGGGAGCCCTACCAACAGTGGATGATCGTTCGGCTCCCGCTCGCCCTTCCCACATGGAGCCGTAGGTCGGTTCCGCCACTTCGTGCTCGGACGTTCGTGGTAGAACTCCGCCCATGACGAACCCCGACACCGACGGCGCTGGATCGTGGCCGCCGTGGCAATCGTGGTCACCCTGGCCGGCGCCGGCGCCGCCTACGCCGCCGGCACGAGGTCGGATCCGCAGAATCACCGTCACTCGATCACGATCATGTTGGATCCCGAGATCACGGCAGAACAGCAAGCCGCCGTGGAGGAGCAACTGCGAGGCTGGAATCCGACCGTAGGGCCGGAGTTCCGGGATGCCGGCGCTGTCGCGTCCATGGCCGCCGAGATGTACCAGGACAATCCCGAGGCGCTGGAACGCGCTGCGGACGTGGCGCTGCCCGCCATCGGCGTCGTGATCGTCGAGAGTCCCGCCTTCGACTGCGAGCCAGTGCCCGCATTGCGGCGGCTACCCGGCGTGCAGAGCATCATGATCGACGGCGTCGCGAAGCCCGGCGGCCGGTTCGGCCGCATCGAATGTCCGTAGTTCACGCGCCGACGCAACCCTGCACAGCAAGTACGCGATCCCATCTCAAGAGGTCACCCGGGGGACGGTCCCGGCCCGGACGACTCCGGCGCACACCCGGGGCAAGCGCCGAACAATCTGATCGGTCCGCACTACAGCGTGCGAGTGTCCAAGGTCAACGCTCTGCCACTGCTGTCCCTCGACCCCGCAACACACGCCGCCCTCCGGTGCTCTCACCCGCCGCGACACCGGTGGGCTGCGCTCCGCGCGGCAAGGCGTGGCGGTGACGCCCCACCCGGGTCAAACACTCTGAGTCAGAGACCTAAGCCCCTGGGGTCCTTGCCGATGTGCCTGCCGCGCGCCCGGTACGGCAACCTTCTGATCATCGAGCCCTGACAGCGGTTCGCCGGCGAGGGCTTACGATGCCAGCGCAGGCGCGCGCCCATCTATCCCCTGGAGCCGGCATGACCGAGCGGCACGCCGAGGGCCGGCTGGCCTCCGGACAGTATTGGCAGAGCTGGAGCGGCCAGACGCCCGCCGGGCTGATCATCGTTGTGCACGGGGTGCACGAGCACAGCGGCCGGTACCAGTGGGTCGCCGAGCGACTGGTCGCTGCCGGCTACGACATCTACGCCGTGGACCATCCGGGGCACGGCCGGTCGCCGGGCCGGCGGGGCAACATCACGAGCATGGCCGCGGCGGTGGACGGGGTGGACGTGTTGACGCGGATGGCCGCTGAGCGGGTCCCGGTGGTGCCGGTGTTCGTCTACGGGCACAGCTTCGGCGGGCTGATCGCGTTGCAGTACCTGACGGAAAAGCCGGACGACCGGGTTCGCGGCGGCATCATCTCCGCGCCGGCCCTGGACACCAGCGCCGCAACCGGGATGCAGAGACGCCTGGCGCCGCTGGTGTCGGCGCTGGTGCCCAACCTCGGCATGCTGGCGCTCGACCTGGACGCGATCAGCCGTGACCCCGAGGTGGTCCGGGCCTACCGCGCCGATCCGCTGAACTACCTCGGCAAGATGACCGCCCGCACCGGCACCGAGCTCATGGTGACCGCCGCCGCGATGCCGGCCCGGCTTCCGGGGCTCACGCTGCCGCTGTTCGTCCTGCACGGCGGGGCGGACCGGCTCGTGCCACCGGCGGCCAGCGCCCTCGTCCGCGAGCACGCCGGCTCCCAGGACCTCACCGTCAAGATCTACGAGGGCCTTTACCACGAACCCCACAATGAGCCGGAGCGTGACCAGGTGCTCGCCGACATCGTGAGCTGGCTCGACGCCCACCGATGACAGCCGCGAGCGCGGGTCACACCCGGTACAACACGTCGCAGTAGGTCCGCAGCACGTCCCCGGCCTCGCCCTCGGTCTCCGGGACCGCGGCCAGCCCGTACACCGGCGCCATCAGGCCGGTCCCGGGTTCCCGGGCCGACGCTTCGACGCTGTCGCAGAGGTCGTCGAGGAAGCGGTCGACGACGCCCGGCGCCACGTGCCGGAGGGTGACGCAGAAGTGCACGGCGGCCGGGCGCTGGAGTCCGTTGAGGCTCCAGCCCTTGCGGGCCATGCGGTCTAGCACGTCGTAGATGTCCACCTCTTCCCTCGATGAGGCGAACGCGATCACCCAGAGCGGGTCGCCGAGCACCCGTAGCCCGGGAACGGCCGCGATGCCGGCGCGCATCCGGGCGGCGGCCTCCAGCACCTGGCGCGTGGCGTCGAGGTACCCGTCCTCGCCGAGGGTGACCAGCGCCGCCCACGCCTGCGCGGACAGCGCGCCGGGCCGGCTGCCGGCGAAGGTCGGCGAGAAGTACAGGCCGCCCGGCCAGTCCGTGGTCGTGTAGTACTGGCGCTCGCGCAGCGCCGGATCGCGCCACAGCAGCACCGAGGTGCCCTTGGCGGCGAACCCGAACTTGTGGGTGTCGCAGGACATCGACGTCACCCCGGGCACCCGGAAGTCGAACGGCGCCACCGGGTAGCCGAGCCGCTCGGCCCACGGCAGGACGAAGCCCCCCAGGCAGGCATCGGTGTGCATGCCGACGCCGTGTTCCGCGGCGATGGCGGCCATCTCCTCGATGGGGTCGGCGACGCCGTGCGGAAAGGACACCGCCGAGCCGACAACCGCGACGGTCCGGTCGCTGATCGCCGAGCGGACCGCGGCGACGTCGGCGCGCATGTCCTCGCCGACGTCCACCCGCACCAGGCGGATGCCGAAGTACTGGCCGGCCTTGTCGAAGGCGGCATGCGCGGTCGTCGGCAGCACGATCTCCGGCTCGGTCACGCCGCGCAGGGCGCGAGTCTGGTCCCGGTACGTCCGCATGGCGAGCAGGATCGACTCGGTGCCGCCGGAGGTGACCGTGCCGTACGCCGGCTTGCCGTGCAGCATGCCGGCGGTCATCGCGACCACCTCGGCCTCGAACTTCGCGATGCTGGGCCACAGGTCGGCGTGCAACGGGTTGCCCTGGCTGTAGAGCGCGTACACCTGGTTGAGGAAGTCGATGTGCTCGCGCCCGCCGTGGTAGACCGCGCCCGAGGCGTAGCCGCCCTCCCAGCGGGCGCGCTCCTCGTCGGCGAGGTGCGTGAGCTCGGCGAGCACCCCGGCGCGGTCGCGGCCGTGCTCGGGCAGCCGCCGGTGGGTGCGATACCGCTCCCGGTACGGCTTGAGGCCGGGCTCGAGCATCGCGGCGATCATGTCACGCTGTTCACGGTCCATCGGTGACTCCTGCGGTGAGACGGCGGTTGAGGTGGCCGTACCACCTTCTGGTCCGGCGATACACCTCGATGAATGCGGCGTACTTGTCGTCGTGAAGCGCCCGGCTGCGCGGATCGGGCCGGAACTCGGCGGCGATCGGCACGAGCGCGGCGAGCTCGCCCGGATCGGCCAGTCCGAGCGCCACGAACCCGATGAAGGCGGCGCCCCGGACGTTGGCCCGGATCGGGTCGGCCACCTGCCGGATCGTCCGGTCGAGCACGTCGGCGTGGATCTGCGCCCAGATCGCCGACCGGGCGCCCCCGCCGATGAACACCAGCGCGGGCAGCGGGCGCCGGACGAACCGCTCGACCGCCCCGAGAAGCCAGCGTGAGTTGTACGCGGTGCCCTCGAACACCGAACGGATGAGGTCGGCCCGGTCGGTGGTGAGCGAGAGGTTGTGGAAGCCGCCGCGGATCGTCGCGTCGTCGACCGGCGCCCGCTCGCCGTTGAGCCACGGAGTGAACAGCACGCCGTGGGCGCCCGGCGGCGTGCGCCCGGCCACTTCGTCGAAGCCGCGATAGACGTCCGGGCCGTCGCCGCCGAGCCCGAGCCGGTCGGCGAGGAAGGTGAGGCACGCCCCGGCCGCCTCGTGCTCGTTGGCCACGAAGTACCGGCCGGGCAGGGCCGAGGGCAGAGTGGTCTGGTTGTGGAACAGGTCGGTCCGCTTCCACGGCACGTGGCAGGACAGCCACGAGGACGTTCCGATGTAGAGGTGACCGGCGTAGTCGGCGATCGCGCCCGACCCGACCACGGCCGAGCACACATCACCACTCGCGGTCACCACCGGCGTGGTCGCGCGCAGGCCCCATTCGCCGGCCACGGCCGGCCGCAGCGTCCCCACCACGGTCGCCGAGGGCACCAGCTCGGGCAGCCGGTCGCGCTCGAGACCGGAGAGGCGCAGCAGGTCCTCGTCGTAACGCACGGCGGTCACGTCACGGTTGTCGGTGACCCAATGCAGAGCAATGCAATCGTACGAGGAGCAGACCCGCCCGGTCAGGCGCAGGTTGAGATAGTCCGCCGGTTCCAGGAACACGCGGGTGGCGGCGTACACCTCGGGGCGCTCGTGGCGGATCCAATGGATGTGCGCGGTGGGGTCCTTGCCGCTGTGCCCCGGCAGCCCACCGGCCCGGGACACGAACAACCGCAGTTTCCGCACGCCGTACCCGGCCACCCGCGGCCACCCCCCGGTGACCTCGCCGATGTACCGGGCGCCGCGCGAGTCCATCCACATCACGGCGTTCATCAGGTGCCTCCCGTGCGCGTCCACCGGCACGGTGCCCGACCAGTGCGAGGTGACGGCGACGGCGACGATCGCGTCCCGGCGTACCGGACCGCCGGACACCAGCCGGCGGACCGCGCCGGTGATCGTCCGCCACCAGTCCTCGGGATCCTGCTCAGCCGCGCCGCCGTCGTCCAGCAGCAGCCGGGCCGGGCCTTCCGCGCAGCCCGCGATCGACCCGTCCCGCCCGACGAGCGCCACTTTGGGGCCGCCGGTGCCGAGGTCCACCGCGAGGACGTACTCCATCCCTCACCCCAACAGCCCCGGCCAGGGCCGGGCCAGGGCTGAAAGTCCTGTGATCCCGGAGGCCAAGAGTTTCACGGCCGGCCCGGGCACGCGCGGCGCCGTTCCCAGGCAGGATCATCGACCGCGGAGACCCGGTCGCCGTACGGCAGGGCCGCGGTGAGGGGCGCGGAACGGCAGGGTAAGGACCGAGAATCGGGCGGTGATACGCGAAAACTTCCGGGAGTACCTGGAGAAGCTGCTGCGGGACGGCTACTCGGTGCAGCACGACGACCATCTCGCCGATCCCGATCTGATCGATCCCGGCGGCAACCCGGTGGAGACCTGGCGGCAGGACTATCCCTACGACGAGCGGCTCGACCGGGACACCTACGAGCAGGAGAAATACCAGCTGCAGATCGAGCTGCTGAAGTTTCAGAACTGGGCGCAGGAAAACGGCACCAAGCACGTGATCTTGTTCGAGGGTCGCGACGCCGCCGGCAAGGGCGGCACCATCAAGCGCTTCATCGAACACCTCAACCCCCGCGCCGCGCGCGTCGTCGCCCTCACGAAGCCCACCGAGACCGAGCTCGGTCAGTGGTACTTCCAGCGATACGTCACGCAATTGCCGACCGCCGGCGAGATCGTGCTGTTCGACCGGTCCTGGTACAACCGGGCAGGCGTGGAACGGGTGATGGGCTTCGTCACCGAACCCGACTACGACCTGTTCCTGCGGCAGGCCCCGCTGTTCGAGCAGATGCTGGTCGAAAGCGGCTTCTCGCTGACCAAGCTGTGGTTCTCCGTCACCCGGTCCGAGCAGCGCACCCGATTCGCGATCCGGCAGATCGACCCGGTCCGCCGGTGGAAACTCTCCGCCATGGATCTCGAGTCCCTCGACCGCTGGGACGACTACACCACCGCCAAGGAAGCCATGATCGAACATACGGACACCGAGTACGCCCCATGGACGTCGATCAAAAGCAACGACAAGAAACGCGCCCGCCTCAACGCCATGCGGTTCTTCCTCGACCAGTTCGACTACGAAGACAAAGATCCGTCGGTGGTGTACCCCGCAGACCCCCACCTCGTCCAACGCGGCCGAGACTCGATCAAGGACTGACGCCGTTCATGGACGGCCGGTCGGCGACCTCCGGGGCCACGACCCGGCGCCCTCGACCAGCAGGAGCTACAGCCACAACTCCGGCCCGCAGGCCAGTACCCGCACCTGGGGCATCCGCCGTGTGAAGGCGGCGCACGCGGGGTGATCCAATGATCTGGGCCGAGTTCACGTCGAGAAACTGCTGCTCCCCGCGCACGCGGGGATGATCCCTCGGTCACGATGCCGACGTTGCGCGTCGGCATCTGCTGCACAGGCACGCGGGGGTGATCCCGCGCTACGCAGCATGGCGGAGGCTGAGGAGAACTGTTCCCCGCGCGCCGGGGTGATCCCTACTGGACCGTCCGGCGCCACCTCGGATTCGGCTGCTCCCCCACGCATACGAGGGAGGCCCGGGGAGATCCGATGCCTCTGGTTGACGGATCGCCACATGGGCCGGCCCTAAGGTGCATCCGCCGGGCTCGGCAGTCGGCCGAACGCCGGCTCGGGTGTCGAGGGGACGCCCCCGCCTCGGTGAGGCGTCGGCGACGCCGGCAGCGGCACGGTCTCCATTTCGCGGCGGTGTGCTCGCGGGGGGCACGTACCTCAAGTGGGATTGCCGGGTGGGGGGTTTCGGCCATCCAGCCTGCACGGTCTTCATTTGGTAGATGTCGTCAGGGACGAAGATCCGGCGACCCTACCTGGGCGGCCCGCGCATCGACTCGGCCACATACACCCACCACATGAGCACGGTGAGCCTCGACGGCCGCGAGAGCAACAACAAATCCACGGCAACGCCCAGAACGACAACCACCTGGGGACGGGTCGCGGCACCAAGGAAACGACCCGTGCCGCACCCCGCCTGCGCCGATAGTAAGGGGCAACATACGAATAGCCCGTTACCGGTTGTTCGGTAACGGGCCGCTGACCTGCGGAAACGAGGGTAGACCAGACGTGGCAGAATAAGAACCGCGTTTTCCCAGTTCAGGGACTCGATGTGCCAGTCGCGGCGGTACGTCGACGGGCATCGTCATGATCATCTGCCGTGGCGGTCTCCGGTGCGTCATCGTCTCGGCCGTGTTCCAGCCACCACTGCGCGATCATGGCCGAGATCGCGTGGATCGCCTGCTGCTCGTCTTCCTTGCTCATCGGCACCACATCAGGCGAGAGGACCCGAATCCTCGCCGCTGCCCGCCGACGAGTCGCCACGACCGACCTCCCCATCACGAGAACGCCCGTCATCACACCGTGCTCGACGACGACCGCTTCAGCAATCCCACGCCCGAGTGACCCGACGAGGGTGTTGCCCGCATGTGGTGAACCCCCAAACGGATCAGGCGACCCGCAAGGTCAGTGGCCCGCGGGAGACGACGATGGAAACCTCGCCGCCCAGCGCCTCGGCGTACGCGCGCAGCGTGTCCAGGCTGTCGACCTGACCGTGCTCGATCTGCGAGATCCGGGCCTGGCTCACCCCGAGGATCGCTGCCACCTCGGCCTGGGTGAGCCCGGCCGACTTACGCATCTCGGCCAGCTCATGCCCCCGGATACGGCCGAGGTTCTCGGCACGGATTTCCGCTCGCTGCTCGCGCGCCTCGTCACTGGCCAGCCACGGCTGCTGGGCCACCGCTTCGGCCTTCACTTCGCTCCACCGGCGCCCGGTCATGGCCCCTCCTTGTTCTTGCGCTCGACCGTGTACTGCTCGTATCGCTCCTCCGCGACCGGGATGTTCTCCCGGTACCAGCGGTTCCATTGGCCCGCTTTGTCCCCAGCAACGAGGATCACCGCTTCCCGCTCGACGTCGAAGACGAAAAGCAGGCGGATCTCCGACCGCCCGGCGGAGCCAGGCCGCAGCTCCTTGAGGTTGTGCAGCCGACTGCCGTGGATGCGGTCGACCAGCGGCCTGCCAAGGCCCGGACCTGCCTCTGCCAGGTGGTCGATCGCCTCCATGACCCGGTTGGCGGTGGTCGGGTCCGACTCGCACACCGCCAGGAACCACTCCTCGACCGGGGCGAGCAGCACAACGTCCCACATAGGCACACTATAAACCACACCTTATGTCGGCGGCCCGTCAGATCCACGCCTCTCTGCCAATACATGCCCCCGTTCCGGCCCAGTTCGCGTGTCCTAGAAACGCGGCTGAACCGGAGGTCCCGTCGAGCCCGAACCGGCAGCCGAGCCGGCGCCGGACCCGCAGCCAAAGCGAGGTCGGCCCGCGAAGCCGACGGTCGGCACGCCCCCAAGGCGACCAAATCCGCTCCGGCCGCGAAGCCGGCAGAGGGAGCCCCGGGCCGCCGGGCGACCGGCCGAGCGGTGAACAGTTCCGCGCGGCAACAGTCCTGGCCAGACCCGCCGAACACCATCACTGTCGCCTACCTCACTGCGACCGGCGCGGCCAAGCGCACCGGCCTCAGCGTCTTCGCCGCGAACAGGCGTTCCGAGCCCTCGATCAGGCCGGACTCGCCCTACCGTCGAGTGAAAACCCGCAGCGCAACGGCTGGCGGCTCAACACCGACGCCTTCGCCCAAGCGGCCTCCGGCATGATGAACCAGTGAACGACGACGTCCTCACCCAGATCATCGCCCTGCGGGAACGCGGCAGCACACCCAAGCAGATCGCCAAGGCACTCGGGCTACGTCCCGCGGTCGTCGCCCCGCTGATCCGCCAAGCTGCCGAGGCCCACCAGACCGGTGTCGACCCGGCCGAGCGGACCCTGCTGGGGTGCTGGATCAGCCCCGGCTGGAGCGCAGGTCTCGGCCTCGACGACGTACCGGAGTGGGCCGCAGCCGATCCGATCGGAGCCACCGACCCGGGCACCGGAGGCCTCGCGAAGATCCTCATCGCCCGCCAGGAACGCGCCAGCCGCGTCACGCTCTGCGGCTACCTCGTCGACGTGTACTGCCTGGGCGTCAAAGACACCACCGGGCCGCACCCCATGGGCTCAGGCTCCATCGACACCTACCGCCACGACTTCTTCCAAGCCTTCACCGCCCCGGCCCTGCCCGCACCCCTGGACCTGGCCCAACATCTCATCCACGGTGCCGTCGCCTACGCCCGCGACCTCGGCTTCGAGCCCGCAGCCAACTTCACCGTGACCGCCCCCTACCTCGGCACACCAACCGGTCCCACTCCGATCCGCTTCGGCCGTGACGGCAAGCCGTTCTACATCTCCGGCCCGTACGACAACCCCCGCGCCGTCATCGAAACCCTCGAAACCACCGCCGGCCCCGGCAACTACCACTACCTCACGCACCTGCAGTAATACGAAGACCCGACCTGGCCAAAGCCGCGCGCCACCCGACCCCGCTGGCTATATAACGGCAGTGCAAAACCATGTGCGAAGTCCAGGGCTAGAGCGAGAACCGAAGGCTCCCGGCCTCGGGGAGGCTGCTGCCGCCCCGGCGCCACTTCGCCTGCGCGGGCCCGACATCCAGGTGCAGCGCGAGCCGCAGCGTCCAGGCACCGGCGGCGAAGGGCGCGGCGCCGGCGCGCACCAGGATCGCTCGCGCGCCGTCGGCGCTCCAGGCCAGCACGACGTCGGCCGGCGACCCCGGGCCCTCCAGCGACCACGTCATCCGCTCCCACGGCAGCGGCTCCGGCAGGTCCAGCAGCAGCGCCACCTCGCCGACCGACGACAGCTCGACGATCGGCGGGACCGGCCGCCACGGCGTGCCCAGCGCCGCGACCAGCGAATCGTGCGACGCGGCGCTCGCCCCGTGCAGCGCGGCCACGGCGGCGCGGGCGGCCTCGGCCAGACCGGCCAGCTCGACCGGGTCCGCGGCGGCCACCTCGGTGCGGGCCGCGGCCACGGCGCCCTGTGCGGCCGTCAGCGCAGTCGACGCCGCGGTGGCCGCCGCAGCCAACGAGCCCACGGACGACGGCAGCGGCCACACCGTGCCGGCGAACGTGTCGAGCATGTCGGGCAGGCCCAGGTAGCGGGACGTGGTCAGGTTCCAGTGGTGCACCGGCACCCGCGGCGCCGAGCGCACCACCAGGTCGGTGAACGCGCAGCCCTTGCCCACGACGCCGGAGAGCAGGCCGAATCGCCCGGCGCCGGTCGACACGGTGCGGGTGACCTCCACGCCGTCCACGCCGACCGTGATCTGGGTGCCCTCGCAGCGCAGCGACAGCGCGTACGTGGCGCCGGTCACCACCTTGGTGCTGTCGATCCACAGCACCCGCCCGAGCCCGGACTGGTACGACACCAGCGACCGCCCGCCGCCGGCCGTCAACTGCAGTGCCACGTGCCGGCCCCGGCCGTCGTGCCGCACCACCAGGCCGAACATGCCGTCCGCGTCGGCGCGCGCGGTGCACTCCACCACGTAGTCCGCCGCGGCCGGGTCGCCGGCCAGCGCCACCACGGTCTCGCCGCGCGGGGCCGCGATGGTGGCCGTGCCCCGGGACGCCGAGCACGTGTCGACCGGTTGGCCGTCGCCCAGGGTGACCGGGTCGAACGCCGCCAGGTCGCTGAACGCGTCGGTGAAGACGGGCCGGCTGGCCAGCAGTTCGGCGGTACAGGCGCTCGCCGGTTCGAGCGCGGTGCCCGGCCACGGCCGCGCGCGCACCTCGTCGAAGGCCGCGTCGGTGCTGCTCGCCGCGTAGAGGCCGACGCTTCCGGCGATGCCGGCGACGTCCTCGAGGATGTCGCAGATCAGCTGCTCGCCGACCTGACAGCGGATCGCGCCGCCCTGTGCCTGCACGGCGAGCGGCGTCGGCACCCCGGGCTCGTAGGCACCCGCGGCCGACCACAGTTCGGTCTCGACGGCGCCGTCCACCCGGACCAGGCGCTGCCGCCGCGTGCCCAGCGTGAAGCGGTAGTAATCGCCGCTCCCCCGCCACCGGAACACCAGGCCGAAGACGCCCGTCGACGCCCAGGCCACCGTCTCGACAGCCACGTCCGAGGCGGACACCCCGCCGGCCACGTACGACGTGCCGACCGCGACGTCCTGCCGGAGCACCCCGGAGTCCAGGTGCCAGTTGGCGGCGCGGGTCTCCGCCGGGTCGAGCACGACGGCCTGCCAGACCGTGCCGAGCGTGCCCGAGAAGTCGTCGTAGAGCAGGCCGGGCACCTGCGCACGGACGTGGTCGTCGCCGGCCAGGCCGGTCCATTCCACCGCGCCGGTGCAGGCGTCCAACCGGGACAGCCAGGTGGCCTCCGAGGTCGTCAGCGTCGTCGCCGGGCCTTCCTCCCAGGCGTTCGCGAAGGTGCCGCCGGGCAGCCGGATCAGCAGGTCGGCCCCGTACATCTGCTGCACTGTGGTGGTCGCGAACTCGCAGCCGAGGTCGTACGCCCGGAACACCGGCACCGCACCGGGATCGGGGATGCTGCGCGCAACGTACGGCGTCAGGTCCCGCAGCACGCCCTCGCGCGGGAAGCCGGACATCGGCGGCACCCACGAAGGGACGATGCCAGGCGGCCCGCCGGTCTGGAACTGCACCGCGTGCACGCCGTCGACCCGGTCCACCTCGCGGCCGCCCTCGGTGAGCACCGCCCGCGTGGTGACCTCGATGCGGTAGTGGCTCTCCGGGTCGAGGACAAGCTCGACGGAGGCCCACCGCTCGGCCGCCGTCTCCAGCGACTCCTGGCCGGCGCTCCATGTGTCGATCGCGTCGGATGCCGCCTTCGGCACCCAGCACAGGCGCAGCAGTTGCGGCTCCACGTTGAAGCCCCAGCCGATCGTGGCCGCGTCGATGCTGTCGCCCGCCACGCGCAACAGCACGGTGCCCGGCAGCGCCCAGTCGACGCCGACCTGTTCGCTGCCCGACCAGCCGCGCAGCGCCACCCAGTCGCCGAGCGACACCTCCACCTCAGCGGTCACCTCGACGGCGGGCTCAGGTAGCCCGATCCACAGGATGCCGGGTTGCGGCGTCCCATCCGGCGCAGGCGCCCAGCGCAGCGCTATCGCCCGGGTGCCGTCCCCGCGGTCGTCGACGATCAGGTCGCCCTCGCTGCTCAGCGTGGCGCCCCCCTGCTCCCAGATCCGCGGCAGGCTGGCGTTGGGCTTCCAGTCGTTCCAGTCGATGCACGTCCGCACCGCGGGCGGCGGCATCGAGCACGGCCAGGTGACCTGCCCCTCCAGGAACGAGTCGACCCAGCGCCGCGACGTGGAGCGGGTGAAGGCGAACGGCGAGCGCGCCAGCAGTTGCAGCCGGGTGCTGGCGTCGGGCGTCCAGGTGGCCACCACGGTGTCGGTGAGGTCCTCCCAGCCTGCCGCCGGGTGAGTGCGGCGCCAGCGATGCAGGCGCAGATCAACCAGGGTGTACGCGGCCACGTGCGCGCCGATCGCGACGGTGGGCGCGCCGGCCGGCGGGTTGTCGGCCACCCGCGCCTCGTCGCCCATCGGCTGCGCGAAGGTCAGCAGCACCCCGGCGTCGAGCGGCACCACGGGCGCGTCGCCGTCCGGCGGCGCGGCCAGGTCGGCGCCGGCCACCGGCGTCCAGCTCTCGGTGCAGCGTTCGTGCTCCACGACCGCGCCCACCCACGGGTCGGCGATGACGGGCTGTTCCGGCTGGCTCCACTCCAGCGTGATGTCGACGTCGAGGTCCTTGAGCGGGGTGGGCAGCCCGACGCTGACCGAGAGCGTGCCGGCCACCCGGAACGGCGCGAAGGAGTCGCCCTCCAGCCCGGCGCCCACCGACAGGCCCAGCCCGAACGGCCCGGCCGCGATCTCGCACTCGCCGCCCAGGTCCAGCGCGCCGGTGAGCTGGGCGGGCCGGGTCGCGATGCCCGCGGTGGCGCCGATCCAGGCGCCCAGCGTGAGCCGCACCGGCCCGAACCGCCAGGTGTCGCCGAAGCTCACGCTGAGCCCGGTGCCGACGCCCTTGGCGTCCAGCATCAGCCAGGAGTCGGCGTGGAACAGCGACAGGATGTCGGCGCGGATCCGCATGCTCTCCGGCTCTTCGCGGCCGAGCCACACGTGCCAGGCGTCCATCCGGTCGAAGTCGAAGAACGCTTCGGTGCTGGCCGCGATCTCCAGCAGGCGCGGCACGGTCCACTCGGCGTCGATCCCGAGCTGCAGCGTGCCGGCCCGCCCGTCGATCGCCGCGAGCAGCCGGAACGTGCCCTCCTCCGCGTTGCCCTCGCCGAACGCGGCCGGCACCTTGAACAGGTCGGCGGTGCCCTGCAGCAGGATCACCGGCCCGGGCAGCAGCACCACGAGCAGCGCCTTGGTGTTGACCGAGAAGCCGGCGTCGGGCAGCGTGCCGAGGCTGAGCCCGGCGCCGAAGGCCCAGCCGCCCAGCTCCGGTGTCCACTTGCTCGGGTCGGTGACGCTGAACCGCTCGTCGACCGCCTTGTACCAGCCGTACCAGTCGCCCCGCTCGATCGTGGTGTCCGCGTCGACCACCACGTCGCCGGTGCTGACCAGCGGCGCCATGTTCATCGCGAAGAGGCCCTCGAGCCCGTAGAGCGCGGTGCCGGTGGCGGCCACCGGGATCGGCACGGACACGCCGAGGTGGAGGAAGACGTAGGTGGCGCCCCGGTCGCGGCCGACCGTGATGCCCGCGTCGATGCCGATGTCCAGCGCGTCGAGCCCGAGCGACAGCTCGCCGGTGAACAGCTTGAGCCCGGTGGCCGGGTCGTCGGCCAGGGCGACCTCGCCCTCGAACGCGAACGTGTCGGGGATGCCGAAGAAGACGCCGACGCCCTCCAGCGCCAGCGCGGGCGGATCGGAGGGCCGGTCGGGATGCCAGAGCACGCGCAGCCCGCGGGCCGAGGCGCCGGCCGGAAGCAGGTCGGTGAGGCGCAGCGCGCCGTCCACGCCGAACCAGCGCCGGCCGTCGTCCTCGGTGCCGAAGCCGATGCGGGTGATCTCGAGGCCGAACCCGTACAGGTCGAGCGCGAGCGGCTGCTGCAGGGTGAGCCAGCCGCCCGGCACCTCGACCGTGCCGTCCGCGTTGACCCGCAGGTCCTCCACGGTGACCGTGGGCCAGGACAGCGCCGGCGCGCCGATCTCGGGCTGCAGGTCGCCGGAGAGCAGCAGGGCGTCGCCGTCCAGCCCGACCGCGGCCACGGTGAGCGAGCCGAGAGCCGGTATGTCCAGCGTGAGCAGGCCGTCGTCGGCGCGCACGGCCAGCGACACCGTGCCGTCGACGGACACGGCCACGTCGACGTCGAGCACGGCGTCGAAGAACGGCACCGCGAGCCGGCCCGCGATCGCGGCGCCGATCACGGAGTTCTGGGCGAGTTCGAGGGAGAGCGAGTCCAGCGCGAACGGCAGGCCGGCGAGCGTCCCGGCGCCGTCCCCGCTCGGCGTGGTGCCCGACCAGGACGGCTGCCAGGTGCCGGTGAGCACCCCGCTGACCCCGCCGGTGCCGATCACCAGGCCGGTGGCGCTGATCGCGTCGGGGGCCAGGTCGAGGGCGAAGGCCGGGGGTAGGTGGACCGTGGCGATGGCGATCGTGACGCCGCGGAAGCCGGTCGCCTGGCCGGCGGGCGGCGGGTCGGCGTCGCTGAGGACCAGCCCGATGCCGCTCGCCTCGACCACGATGCCGGTCTCGCCGATCATGAACGGGGTCAGCGTCAGCGCGGGCGGCGGCTCCAGCACCACCCGCCCGTCGCCGTCCGCCATCGCGACGTCCACGTCGAAGGTGGCGGTCAGCGAGCCGGGCACGGGCTCCCACGGCGCCGAGGGGCCGGCGCGGGTCACCGGCACCAACAGCCCGCCCGGCAGCCGCAGCGAGGCCCGCAGGTCGCGCAGCGTCACGCTCAGGTCGGCGCCCAGCATCGCCTCGGCCGTGACGCGGGTGTCGTCACCGTCGGAGAGCAGCAGCAGCTCGAGGTCGTCGACGCCGGGCAGGCCGAACGACAGGTCGGTGGCGAACGACAGCGTGCAGGTCACCCGCAGGGCGCCCGCGGACAGGCCGATGGCGAAGTCGACCACCGCGACGTCGTCGAGCGACGGCCCGTCGAACTGGCCCGCCGGGAGGAACGGCACCCAACGGGACAGCGGGATCCAGGTGCGCGCGGCGGTCATGGCGCCATGTCCCACGGCTTGAGGTAGCCGGTCTCCAGCGTCGACCAGCGCGACGGCCCCAGGGTCTGCTCGGTCTCGACCAGCAGGTCGTCGGTGCCCGGCAGCGAGATCGCATCGTCCTGGAGGCGCTTGACCGGACGCCAGAGGCCGTCGATGAAGTCGGCGGCGGCGCCCGTGATGGTGGTGTTGGGGAGCGGCCCCAGCACGCCGGCCAGGTGCGGGTCCGGGTGGTCGGTGTCCGTGCACGGTTCGAGCCCGCCGTTGGTGTGCAGCCAGTTCCAGAAGGCGCCGGCGAAGCAGCCCTCGATGCGCATGCCCATCAGCGGCACGTTGGCGAACGGCACCCATGTGTTGCTGGCGTCGACCACCTGCGCGGGCGGCGTCGCCGGCACGGCCGTGAAGCCGCCGCCGCCCAGCGTGTTGGCGATGAGGTCGCTCCAGCCCTCCACCAGCGCCGAGAACTCGCTCAGCTCGGTCCACAGCGAGTGGTTGCTGTAGTTGCCGGTGAGGAAGGCACACAGGAAGTCGCCGAGGCCGATCGGCGCCAGCGACCACATCACGCCGTGCGAGAACTCGTGGATGCTCGTGTCCCGGTCCCACTTGTTGTGGGCGCGCAGCAGCAGGCCCGCCGACGGCGGGTTCATGCTCGGCAGCGCCTGGCCCAGCCACGTCGCGATGTAGTCGATGATGTCGGTGACCACCGTCTCGCTGATGTGCACCCAGGCACCCTCGATGCCGCGCCAGTCGCCCTGGGTGATCGCGCGCAGCCAGACGTGCGTCTCGCGTACGCACTTGAGCAGGAAGAGGACGGCGGCCTGGTCGTCGGTGGGTCGCAGCGAGACCCGCAGCGCCAGCGGGCCGGCCGCGTCGCCGATGGCCGGGGCGTCGAAGGCGGCCCAGTGCGCCGCCGTCGGGTCGCGGTCGAGCCCGCTCCACGGCGGCGGGTTGAACAGCGTCACCACCCGGGGCAGACTGGCCGAGCCGATGAAGTCGGCGGCGGCGTCCTCGGCGATGGCCAGCGGCACATGGATCTCGAGGTCGTTGCCGTACGCCACGTCGAACGCCGTGCCCCAGACCTCGCCGTCGGAGTCGGCGTAGAACGTCTCCAGCACCTCGAATCCGAGGCCGCTGAGCGGGTCCGCGGGCACGGCGAGCTGGATCTCGGTGCCGCGGGCGAACGGCCGCCACGGCGCCACCAGTTTCGCGGAACCGTCGGCCTCGTACTGCGCCGCCAGGATCACCGGTGTCCCGAGGTTGAACTCCAGCGGACTGCTGGCCGTGCCGATGGCCCAGCCGGTGTAGTCCGGGTAATAGCCCGGCTGCCCGGAAGTCGACAACACCGTGCCGTCGCGCAGGTCCGGCTCGATCGCCATCCGGTACGTGCTCCACGTGCCGAACCACAGCGACCGGCGGCCGTGCTGCCGCCGCACCGCGTTGGTGTTGGGCACGGTCACCTTGAAGTAGATGTCGGCCGTCGCGCCCCAGGTCCAGTCCCAGTTGTCGACGAAGAAGGCGACCCGCCCGTCCGCGTCAGTGACCCCGGTGTCGATGACGTTGCCGGGCGCCAGGTTGATCACCTCGACGGTGACGCCCACGAGCGGCTCGAAGGACGCCTTGGCCGACGCGCTCGGCGAGTTGTCGACCTTCAGGTGCTGGAACCGCAGGAAGATCTGCACGTCCACGTCGAGCGCCTGGAACGCCGCGATCAGCGGGTGCCGGACCAGGTCGGTGTTCAGGTCGTCGAAGTCGGGCAGCACCAGCCCGGGATGGGCGAGGTCGCCGGCGACGTCGTAGATCCGCAGGCCGAGCCGGTTCCCGTCGACGTCGCCGATCGGCACGCCGGCCTCCAGCGGCACGTCGAACGCCCCGGTGAGCACCTGGGTGCGGAAGTTCGCCCGGCCCTCCTCGGTCGTCGCGGGCGATCCGTCCGGCCACGCCGCGTCCAGTTGCGCCTCGCTGGCCGCGTCGCTCCACACCTGCACGAGCGCCTCGAAACTGGCCTGGCCGACGCCGGTCAGCGCCCAGTAGGCCGGCGTCGGCCGGCCCGGCAGCCGCATCAGGTACTCGTTGACGCTGTCCGGGTACGCGCAGAGCACGACGGTGTCCACAATGGCCGGCGAGCCGTCGGGCAGCGTCCCGACACCGGCCGGCGCGAAGGTCAGCGTGCACGGCTGCGGCGTCACCACCGTGATCGTCTCGGGCAGCCCGCCCGGGTCCAGGCACTCGATCTCCACGCCGCCGTCGCCCGGGTCGTGCACGGCGAACGCCTCGTCGTAGCCTTCGTAGCGGTTGTCGGGT
The DNA here is from genome assembly GCF_044465625.1 of Actinoplanes sp. NPDC049599. Classification (NCBI taxonomy): domain Bacteria; kingdom Bacillati; phylum Actinomycetota; class Actinomycetes; order Micromonosporales; family Micromonosporaceae; genus Actinoplanes; species Actinoplanes sp. NPDC049599. Next base: position 27,728 of record NZ_JBITLX010000025.1, on the reverse strand, counting down.
GCCTCGTCGCCGGAATCGCCGCCGGTGTCGCTCGTGTCGCCGCCGGGCAGCGCAGGCGGCAGCAGCAGGGGCAGGAAAATGTCCATCAGTCCACCGTCTCCACCAGGCGTTCCACCATGCCGGTCGCCACGTTCCCGGCGGCGTCGCGGGCGCGCACCCGGTAGATCCAGCGGCTTGCCGGATCGGCGCTGCCGTCCGCGTACCGGAAGCGGCGGTCCTCCACGCCAGGCCGCAGCCACCCGGTCAGCCGCGTCCAGGTGTGCCCGCGATCGGCGCGCCGCTCCACCTGGCAGGTCAGCCCGGTCTCGTCGCCCACCCAGACCAGCACCACGACGGCCCCGCTCCACTCCGCGCTCACCCACGCCGGCGCGTTGGGCGGGATCGTGTCGACCGGGCGGGCGCGCAGCACCGGCGTCGGCGCCGAGACGTTGCCGCTCGCATCCACCGCGGCCAGCCGGTAACAGCGGTCGGCGCGATCCGCGAGGCCGTCGTCGGTCCAGGTCTGGACGGCGACACCGGCGGTCGGGCTGATTTCCGCGTACGCCGGCAGGCGCCGGACGTCGGCCAGGTCGCCGGCCCGCTCGGCACACCAGATCCGGTACGCCGTGAGGTCCGGCTCCCGGTTCGCCCGCCAGGTCAGCACCACCGCGCCCTCGCCACCCAGCGCGGACCGCACCGACGGCGTCCCCGGCGGGGTCACGTCCGCGACCTCGACCAGCGGGAACGCGTCGCTCCACGGACCCGCGTTGCCGGACGCGTCGACCGGCCGCACCCGGTACACGAAGCGGCCCAGCCCGCGCCCGTCGAGGTCGTCCACGAACGGCGACCCGTCCACCGTGCCCTCGTGCGCCGGCTGCAGCGCGGCCTCGTTGCACGGCAGCTCGGCCAGCGCCATCACGTCGCGGTTGAGCTTCGCGGCGTAGAACCAGGCGGCCCAACCCCGCCAAGCGGCCCGCACCTCCAGCCCAGCGCCGGAGGGGCCCGGGTTCTCCGCGCCGTCCCTAGGACCAGGCGCCGGTGGCAGCTCAGTCAGGTCGGCCACCGAGACGTCCGGGTGGTGCTCGGCGAGCCACGCCTCGGACGCGCCGCCGTCGTCGAAGGGGCCGGCCGCGTACGGCGCGAGGCCGGTCTGCCGGGACACCCGGTCGTTCTCGAAGAGGGCCGCCACGCTGGCCCGGCCCACCCGGTAGCCGGTGGCGCTCGGCACCGCGGCGAAGCTCAGCACGTAGCGGGCGCGACCGTACCAGTCGGCCGGCTCGGCGCGGTCCGCCGGGATGTCGCCGTCCATCTCGGGCGGCAGCGCGACCGGCACGGCCGGCGGCGCCTGCCGGTGCGGCACGCTCACCCGCGCCACCCGGGACAGCGGCCCCTCCAGTCCGGGACCGGCGCCGTCGCGGGCGCGGCGCGGCCCGGGCGGCACCGGCTCGTGCAGCACGATCGCGTCGAGGTCGGCGGTGCTCACCGCGACCAGGGTCTCGGCGAGCCGCTCGGCCGCCTCCGGCCGGTGTCCGGCGCCGGGCAGCCAGGCCGCGTACCGCCGGCCGGGCCAGACCGTGCACCGCTGGCCGGTCACGGGCCACGCGACCGCGCCGTCGACGGCGGTCGTCGCCCGCAGCTCCAGCTCGCGGGAGCCGGGCCGCTGGGCCACCACCCGGAACGCCACCCCGCCGGACACCAGCCGCCCGGCCACGATGTCCGCCGGCCAGGGCGGCAGCGGGCGGTCGAGCGTCACGATGGCCGTGTCGCCGGCGGGAACCACCGCGCCGATCACGGCCGCGTGGGTCGGCAACGCCCCGACCGGCTCGGCGCGGACGAGTTGCCCGAAGCCGCGCGAAATCGTCAGTTCGGTGTACGCAGTGCCGCCCTCGGCCAGCCGCACGCTGCACGGCCCGGCACCCGGCCGCACCGTCGGCGCGGTCAGGTGGGCAACCTCGATCACCCCGCCGGCGCGGCCGGTGAGGATGGGGAAGCTCGCGCCGCCGACCCGCAGCTTCTCGCCCGCGATCGCGTCCGGCGGCTCGGGCAGCGCGCAGTCGGTGCGCAGCCGGCTGCGGTCGCCCAGGTCCGTGACGGCCAGGACGTTGCCCACGATCAGGTTGGGGTCGCCGCGGCGCGCGTAGACCCGGAACTCGCCGTTCGGCTCCACTCCGGGCGTGGCGACCCGCCGCTCGGCCGGCCAGGTCCAGCCCACCAGCAGGCCGGGGCCGTCCCGGTCGGCCAGGGCGCGCTGCTCGTCGGTGAGCAGCGAGTCGGCCGGGTCCAGGTAGGCGGCCGTCACGGCCTCGGGCGGCGGCGGCACGGTGCCGGCCGGCATGCCGGCGAGCTCCTGCTCGCTCCACTCGCTCAGCCGGCCGAACGCGTCGACCCCGCGCACGGCCACCGCGTACGTCCCGGGCGGCAGGCCGCGCTCCACCCAGCGGCGCGGCACGTCCGGCCCGGTCCAATGGCTCGTCGCGGGCGCCGGCCCGAAGGCGGGTGCCGGCCGGTCCGCGTTGACCACCCGCAGCGGCTGCTCGGCGGGCGACCGGCCGACGTGCGCGCGGACCGGCCGCTGCTCGTCCTCGACCGCGCTGGTCTCGGCCCAGTCCACGCCGAGCGCGCCGGTGTGCGCCGCCACCGTGCCGTCCGGCTCCAGCCGCGCCGGCTCGGCCGCCGCGCCGGCCTCGATCACCCGCAGTGGCTGCACGGGCGGCGGGGGCACCGGGGAGAGATTCCACGCGTACGCCGTGCGGTCGCCGACCGTGCCGGCCCGCTCGAACAGCTCTACCGACCGTACGGTCACCGGCCCGGCCGACCACGTCACGGTGTCGATGCCGGTGGGCTCCTCCAGGGTGGCCACGCCCAGCGCCGCGACGCCCGAGGCCACCTGCAGTCCGCCGCGCCACCCGACCAGCGGGAGCAGCAGCGGGCCGGACACCCGCAGGGTCACCCGCGGCGTGAGCTCGCCGAGCCGCACCCCGGCCGCGGTGCCCAGGACCGGCTCCTCGACCCGCAGCACCCGCTGGTCGCCGCCGTCGACCACGGTGAGGCCGGCGTTGCCGACGAACGTGAGGCCGTCCACGGTGACCGTCGGCGTGCCGGCGGCACCCAGCGGCAACCCGTCGACGGTGACGAGCCGGCTCGGGAAGCGGGCGTCGCCGTGGTGGGCCACGACCCGGTAGTCCCAGGAGCCGTCGGCGACCGGGTCGTGCCAGTAGAGGCCCAGCATGCGCGAGACGTCGGGGTCGAGCGCGGCGAGCGCCACGAACTGCGCGATCGGCAGCGTGAGCAGGGGCGGCGTGCGGGAGGTGGCGGACGCGGTGGCCTCGGCCGGCACGAGCGCCCCGCGCCCGTCCCGAACCAGGGTCTCCAGCAGTGGCCCCACCTCGCCGGCGAACGCCGTGGCCAGCCGCTCCCGCACCGCTTCGTCGAGACCGGCCGCGAGCCGGCCGTACGCGACGGCCTCCGTGGCGTTCCGGTCCTGCAAATTTTGGGGCAGGTTGCCGGTGTCCGGCTCGACCACCGGCAGCAGGATCCGCTCGTCGTGCAGCCGCTGCCACCCGCTGGTCTCGTCGGCGATGCCCCAGCACACCGTGCAGACCGTCAGGTCGTCGCCGGTCAGCCGGCAGGACGCGACGCCCTCGGCCCAGACCTCGACGAACCAGCTGTCCGCGCCGCGCCGGGCCGCCCGCCGCCGCGCGACCAGGCGTTCCTCACCGCCGACGTCAGCGAAGACCTCGACCGTCGGCCGGTTGCCCTCGCCCGCGGCCCGCAGCGCGACGAACTCGCGGTCGGCCCGGATGGTCAGCGACCGGTCCGCACCCGGGTAACGCGCGGCGCCGACCGGCACGCAGCCGTCCGGGTCAAGCGTCGCCCCGCCCGGGTCGCACTCCAGCGTGAAGACCTCGCCGTTGTCCCACTCGGTCACGCCGCCGGGCGGCGGCAGCAGGCCGAAGGAGGCGTCGAGACAGACCCACTCGGGCGGGCGGTGCCGGCGCCGGGAGACGTGGTAGCCGTCGACCGGGAAGCCGAGCTCCGGGCGCAGCGTCCAGAGCAGGTGCACGCCGCGGGCCAGCGTGTCGCCGTCGGAGAGTGGCTGCCCGCCGTCGGTGCCAAGGCCGAGCACGGCGTGCCACCGGTCGCTGCTCATGTCGACCGGACGCTACTGGTCTCCGCGCGTGTGGGATCTCGTTATGTCAGCAAGCCGATACGTAGCGTCAACGCAGCGCGCCGGCCAGGAAGACCTCCACGGCATTCGTGATGCCGGCCTCGATCTCGCGGGCCGTCGGCGCCGAGGCGTTGGTCAGCAGGCGCATCAGCGAGCCACCGAGCATGGCGTGGTAGAGCTGCGCGCTGGCGAGCGCCGGGCCGGTCAGGGTGAGCGCGCCGGGGGTGAAGGCGGGTCAGGTATTCGCCCATCAGAGCGCTGCCGAAATGGGGACAGTTTGGCAAGGAACGCGCGGCCGATCCCGGGCACCCGCCCGGCCTCCGCGATGATCAGCCGATGCAGCGCTATGGGCTCCGGCGCGAGCGCGGTCTCGGCGAAATACCGACCGAAGTCCGTCACTTCACCCTGGCCGGCTCTACACCGCCGTCCCGGCGGGCCGGGCAGCCTGCGCGACGCGATCGGCGGGAGCCTGTTCGTTCGTCCTCGCCGACAGGTCGTGATCACCGTGACCAACCTCATGACCGGGTTCTCGCACCTGCCCAGCGCCGTCGTCCGGGCCTACGGGACGGAGACCCTGATCCCCGGGGGCGCCGGGCGCGGCGACCGGCCTGGCGCAGTACCGGGTGGAACTGGCCGACGGTCAGGTGCTCGACGGGATGACCGTCGTGCCGTATCGCTTCGACCGGGTGGACGCCACGGTCACCCACGCGGTGTCGGTTTCGCGCTCATCGCGTCGCTCAGCACTCCGGCTGCCTACGGGCGCGTGGTCGGCTCCGACTCTCGCGAGCCGGTCAAGTCCCCACTCGTGTCTGGTCCACCCGCCTCGTCCTGCGGTGGCCGCCCATCCGAACCCGACGGCGACTTCCGGCCGCCCTGTCGAGGAATGAGGGCGGTACTGGCGCCCGACTCCGCAGAGTTACTCTCCTCGATGCCACCCACCGATGGGACACCGTCGGTGGTGGCCGCGGTGTCCGCCTTAGATCCGGCAGCGCTCGGCGACTCCTGGACATCACCGCGCTTACCCAGCCGTGATTCTCTGCCAGTCGGATCCGGTCCGCCGGATGGCACGGCATCGGAAACGCGCTCTGTGATGTCCGAACCGTCCGCGTCAACGGTCGAGCCATCGGCGTCGGCGGTCCGGTCATCCTCCGACTTGTCCACGGCCACCACGTGGTAGGGCCGGAACCCGGCCTGCCGCTTCCACTGCAGCAGGCTGGCGCCGCCGTTCTCGCGCCCGCCGTACATGAGGAAGCGCAGGTCGGCGGTCGGCCCTTCCTGGTTCTCGCCGACCCAGCGGACGATCTCGTGGTGGAGCAGGACCAGGACGCCGTTCGCCAGGTGGTCGCCATGGCCGAGGATCATGGAGTACAGCGCGACGTCGCCCCTGCGTGACAGCGCGACGTAGGCAACCAGCCGCTCGTCGGTGACCACGTCACCCTGACGGTGACCAGGTTCGGGCAGGAACGCCCCGAACCGCAGGTCCCAGTGGTGGACGCACGCGGGTGCGATCGGCGCGGACGGCGCCTTCGGAGCGCCACCCATCTCCTCGATCGTCCGGCGGAACGACGCGCGCATGGGACCGCCCGAGCGAACCTCCTTGGAGGTGTTGATGTCGTAGATGTCGGGCACGTGCTGCGCCCAGGCGAACTCATGCACGACGTACCCGAGCCGCTCGGCCTTGCGCTTCTGCCGCAGGCGCGAGCCCTTCCCGAAGGACTTGATGTGCTGCTCCCACGAGGCGTAGTCGAGGACCTCCTCCACCGGGAGCAGCATGGGCGTCCACCGCTTGTCCGCGAGTTGGTCGTCCTCCTTGAGGGTGAAGTACTCGCGGTAGCTAGCGTGTGCGCGCTCCACCTTGGCGGCGCACGCGGGGAGGCAGTCGGCCGAGCCGAGCCCGAACCCGATCGTGGCGGTCGCCACCGGCTCGGGCGCCGTGACGGTCGCCGCCGGCTCGGGCGCCGTGACGGTCGCCGCCGGCTCGGGCGCCGGGGCGGGAGGCACGGCGACCACGGCGGTGGCCCGTGGCGGCGGCGCTGCGGCCGGGGCGCCCAGTCCGAGCCGCCGACGGACCTTGCGGACTGCACGACGAGGCGCCCCCGGTGCCAGCGCCCGCGCGCGCAGGCGGGCTGCGCGTCTCTTGGCCGACCTCGCCGCCCTGCGGGCCGCCCGCACCCGCACGCGCAGGGCGCGTCCGGCCGGTGTGCGCTTGAACCGCTCGATCGCGCTCAATGGGACCGGGCGCGACCTCCCCGCCGCAGCCACCTCCTCCCGGGCAGTGGGCGAGCCGTCGAAGTGGTCGGCGAGTCCCCGCTGCCAGGCCGACACGACCATGCGGCGATACGTCGGACCGGTGAAGTGGAGCGTCTGCCCCGGACCGCTGGAGTCCATGTCGTCGGGTTCCAGGCTTGAGATGTCGAGCGGGTCGGCGTAGTAGACGCCGTGGCGCTCGAGCGCGACCCGCTCACCCATGCGGTAGAAGCCCCGCCGGCCCTCGAGCTTCGAGTAGTACTCGACGGGCTGGTTGAGAAACAGGACGGGCACGCCGGGGTTCCGTTTGCGGACCGCGTCGATCACGCGCACGGCGTCGAGGACCGCGTCCTCGAGCGTGGCTCGGCCGAGCGGAGTCAGGCCCGCCGCGAGGTCGCTCTCGCGCCGCACCATCTTGGGGTGGACCCAGACCTTGGCGCCGCGGCCAGGGAGCGACCAGAGTTCGAAGTTCATGTCCGAGTAGGTGTCCATGACGAGCAGGTCCATGTCGTCCATCGCGACGACTGACCGGTCGTTCTGGCCGAGGTAGTAGGTCCGCAGGCTGGCCGACATGGCGTCGACGTCGCTCAGCCGACGCAGCTCGTCGTCGCTGACCACACGGCCGCGGAGGGTATCGGCGTACGCCGCGTTCGTGCACTTCTCGTTGACCAGCATGTCGTAGCCGTCAGGGAACATGGCCTTGTTCATGTGGACCATCCGCCGGCAGCAGCAGTCGCCGCGGACGCCGATCCGCACCGGTTTGCCGTCGGTACGCCGGAACACCGGATCGGACGTGACCACAGGCAGCGCCGCACGGCGAGGGCTCACCGAGCTGCTCCGCGTCCGGGGCACCCGCTCGGTCCACCACTCCGGATGCAAGAGCACCACCGCGCGGGTCCGATCGGCGAGCAGCGGCCGCACCTTCGACATGATCACCGGGGACGGTGCGCCGCGGTCCCACGACTGACGCATTGCACCACGCAGGACCACGAACCGGCCGCCGGAATCCGAGACGTAGCAGTCGCGCGGGACCTCGTACGCCTCGTACCGCAGGCCCACCTCGGTGTAGGAGAACTGCTGCAGCCGGAGCTCCTCCCCGCCTTCGATCTGCACGCATCGCGGCGGCTTGCCTTGCCTGGCCGCCTCCGTGAACAGCTCGTAGTTCACGAACCCGTGCTCCCGGGCGAACCGCGACCCGTGCGACGCCGTGCCCAGGACGTCGATCCCCTGCTCCGCGAACCAGGCGATCTCCTCGGCGAGCAGCTCCCTCGGAGTCCGGCCGGTGTGCACGGACAGCTGGAGAAAGTCGTTGTGGATTCCCACCTCGTGGCCGAGGCCGCGCAGCTCCCGCATCCCCTCGAGGAACGAATCGGAGTGCACGATCCGGCCGTCGACGACGGTGCCGTAGTAGTTCGACAGCGACCCGTAGTCCCCCGGAGGCAGGAAGAAGTACGTCGAGCGCAGGCCAAGATCAGCCTCCACCCGAGCCAGCGGGAGCGCGCCGTCGAAGCGCCAGTCGACATCGTGGCGGAGCAAGAGCGCCTTGCCCTCCGGGGAGCCGGCCGTGAGGTCCTCCCCGTGCGTCCGCGAGACGAAGCCTTCGTCAACGAACATCTCGAGCAGTTCGCGCAGGGACGCGATGCCGGGCCGGCCGTCCTTGTTGGCCGGCTTCCAGAGGTCGAGCGGCAGCATGACTGATCTCCTCGGCTGGGATGGCGCGGCATCCACCGGCGTCACTGTAATAGGTCGCAGAACACCGGGGAAGACAAGCGGATCACTCAGGGTTCGGGATTTTGCCCCAGCGAGAGCACCATGGCTCCCTCCCACGGCCCGGCGCGAACGGCCCCGCGCCCCGCTCGGCAGGAACGGGACACCAGGACGACATGGAGCCGGCGGCCAACGAACCACCGAGCGGCAAACAACCAATCGAACGGAACACAGGGAGGAACCGCAAAGGCGCTTGTGGACGTCGCGCTTGCGGACGTCGCCGACGACAACCTCAAGACACGCAAATCGGAAGTGTCACACATGACACCGACACCAGCTGGTGCCGACCTTGAACCGGGCGCAGCCCCATCTGATCTTGGCGACGCGCGAAGCGTCGTCGCCCCACCGCAACCGCCCTGTACCGTGCCAGAACTTGTCGCACATACGGTGAGCTGGGATTTCCCGGTGACGGTGACGATCATCGGTGTGTTGACTCGACTCGTGTACCTGATGATGATCCAGCTGAAGGCTCGGCCCCCGTTGTCCTGGCCCGACCGGGCCATCTTGTCCGCCCTGGCCCGGCTGGTCACCCCCGGCGACGCTGTTGGCCGGGCATCGGCGGCTGCTCCGCCATCATTGGACCCACCCGCGCAAGGCCGGTCGGCCACCGGCCAACGACGAGATCCGGGACCTGATACGACGCCTTGCGCGAGAGAACCCGCGGTGGGGGCACCGGCGCATCCAGGGCGAGTTGCAGCGCCTGGGCCACCACGTCGGCGCGGGCACCATCCGGCGCGTCCTCGCCACCCGGCGGCTCGCCCCGGCACCGCGAGCGATGGACACCAACTGGCGAACGTTTCTGCGCGCACAAGCCCACGGCCTGCTGGCGATCGACTTCTTCCACATCGACACAATCCTGCTCGCGCCGGTCGAACCGACCGATCCAGGCCGCGGGCAGCCGCTGCGGCCACGGGTGGATGCCGGTCGCGGCCACCGCGACAGCACTGGAGCCCCTACCGACGGACGATCACCAGCCTGGCGTTCAAGGGGGAATCCGATCCGGCGGGAACGACCGTCTACGCCGAACCGACCTTGATCATGTGCATCGGCGAGTCCCACAGGTCCCGTTGGTGCCGCGCGGCCAGATCGATTTCAACCGCATACCCGCCCAGGTCCCGATACGTGAATGACAACTCAACCCCGTATCCCGTCGTGTACGAGTCGTCCGGCTCGCCCAGCACCTCCACGACGTTCGCCGCCGTCATGTCCCAGGACAGGTCGCCTGGGAGAGCACCCTGATATGCGCTGAAGGTGTTCTCCGGCCCGAATCCCAGGCTGCTCTCGTCGTTGACCAGTGCCACCATGTAAACCTTCATGGCAGAGTCGAAGTGCAGCTGGAAGCCCTCCGATTGGACGCTGGCGGCGTCACCCCTCATGTCGAGGGTGTATGGCCGCAGCGCGGGATCGTCAACGTCCCTGCCCAACGCCCACTGCCAAATTTCTCCTCGCTGCCCCTCCGGTTCGCTCTGCGTCTCAGATTCAGAATATCCGGAGTCGGAGGAGGCGCCAGGAGATTCGTACTCCCGCGTGCCGCAGGAGACCGCAGTAAAGGCGAGGGCCGCCGCCATCGCGATCGGAACCAGCCGCCGGAGCCGTTTCATGGAGCACCCCCACGCGGTTCTCTATAAGGTCGGGATACCCGGCCACGCTTTCTCTCATCGTGTGATGTGGCAGCGGGACGGCCCCAGAGGCGACTGGCCGCATCTGAACGGTCTTCCGCCCTTATTCCATTCGCGTACCGCAGTGAGGCTTTCCGAGTAACGGCCGTTGACGGTGGGTGGCGGGTTTGTTCAGGTGGTCCGGCCGTGTTCGATGTGAAGGATCACGAGGGCTGCTGCGGTGATCCGCCCGATGGCCCACGGGCGGAGGCTGACGTTGCGCAGGGCTTTGAAGGTGGTCTTGAGCAGCGAGTTCCGCGTTCACCGATGGCGCGGACGGCGTTGTGAGCGCGGTTGAACTGCTGTTCGATGAGGGTGCAGGACCGGTTCTTCGGCTTCTTGAACGCGACGGTGATGGTGGCCTGCTCGCCTTCGTAGCCCAGATCGCCGAGCACTCGTAGGTGGTCGTCGGTCCACGCGGTCAGTAGCGGCAGGATGTCATGGTGACGCAGGGCGGTGGTGTCGTGTTCACGGCCGGGCCGCATGGGCGAGGTCCAGAGCGGCCAGCCGTCCGGGGCGGTGATGACCTGCACGTTCCCGCCGTGGTTGTCGTGCTTTCCCGACCACCAGAGATCCACTCCGAGAGTCGGTCCGGGTGTGCGGCACCGGTCGGTCTCGATCTCGTGCAGATAGCTGTAGCCGGTCGAACGGCTGATCGTGTTGTCAGCGGCCAGCTGGGCCATCCGGGTGCCGTCGAGCAGCCGGCGCAAGACCAGGACCGCCTGGCTGAAACAGCCCAGCGAACGGGTTCCAGCCCTGGTCGCGAGGCGTGCAGCAGAGCGGACACGAACAATACGGTGTCCTCGGATACGGGCAGGGTGGCGGTGTATGTGACACTCATGGCGGCGCAGGACCCCTGGTGTGAAGTGTTCCGTGAGAAGTCCACTTCCTACCGGGGTTCTGCGCTCTTTCGTTGCACCACAACAGGTCCGGGCGTGTCCACATACGACAGCACAGGCGAACACCTTGAGCACCCAAGTCGTTACTCAGAAGCCTCACTGGCCTACCTGGGTATCACTGACGCGTTCACGCTGCTGCGGCTACTACCAGGCGCCGACCGCGACAAGGACGCGGAAATCCTCGCCCTGCGCCACCAGCTCACCGTCCTGCACCGCCAACTCGACGGGCAACGGGTTCGGTTCGAACCCGCCGACCGTGCATGGCTGGCCGCACTGCTTCACCAACTCCCCCGACCCAGCCTGCCCCGCCTCCGGCTGCTGGTGCGTCCCGACACCATCCTTCGACGGCACCGCGACCTGCTCGCACGGCGCCACGCAGCAGCGTCACGGCCTCGACGGCGGGGCCGGCCACGCACCATCCGTTCGATCGCACCTTGGTACTGCGCCTGGTCCGGAAGAACCCGTCCTGGGGGTACCGACGGGTGCATGGAGAACTGCTCACCCTCGGGGTTAAGGTTGCCGCGTCGACGGTCTGGGAGATCCTGCGCGAGACGGGGATCGATCCGGCCCGGACCGGCCCGCCACGACCTGGTCGCAGTTCCTGCGTTCGCAGGCAGAGGTACTTGCTGGCCGCGGACTTCATCGAGACGATCACGCTGACCGGCACGAGGCCATGCGTCCTCGCGGTCATCGAGCACGCCAGCCGCCGAGCCCGGGTCCTCGGTGCAACCGCGCATCTCGCCAACGCCCGGCCACTGGCGCCGCTGCCCGAACCGATCACCGACCCGCACCGGCTCACCCACCTGGACATCCATCGACGTGACCGCCTCGGCGGCATCCTCCACGAGTACGGGCATGCCGCTTGACCTGTTCGGATGGCATTTCCGGCAAGTACAACGTCTACCGGGCGATCGACCAGCACGGCCAGGTCATCGATGTGCTGGTCTCGACCCGCCGGGACACTGCGGCGACCGCCGGTTCTTCACCCGAGCGCTGCGCACGCTCAAGGTGATCCCGAGGGAAGGCGTCACCGACGCCGTGCCGGCCTGTCCCGGCGTACTGAATGAGCTGTCGGCGGCCTGGCACCTACCTGCAAGCCCGCGCTATCGCCGCCTGGTGGCCCGCCGCAGCAAGACGCGGAGCGACGACGGGTCGCACGTCTTCTACTCACGCCGTAGTGCAGCGCCCGCGCCCGCGTCCGCGTCCGGGTTGGAGGGCGCCCGCCTCGCGGAGAGCGCCCTCCAGACGTACCCTCGGCCTATCTGTAGGTGATGTCGCTCTTGTTCACCTTGCAGTTGCTCGTGTTCCAGCCTTCGCCGAGGTAGCTCGGTTCGCTGCCCTTGGCGACACCCTTGTACATGCCGCAGACCACCGCGCCGGAGTTGACGGTGACGCGGGTGATGGTGGCGGTGTCGCCCCAGTTGGTGTTGATGCCGACGACATAGTCGACGCCGGTCAGCAACACGTTGTTGACCACGACGTGGCGCTGGTAGGAGTTGGTGCAGTTGCCGCAGCCGCGGTACAGCTTGCCGGCGCCGTTGAGGTAGAAGCCGGAGATGTTGACGGTGCCGTTGCCGTTGTGCTGGAACGTCTTGTCGCTGCCGTTCCGCGCGCCGCCGCCGATGACGTAGCTGGTGCCGCCGCCGGTGCCCAGGAAGGTCGCGGCATCTTCGCCGATGTCGTTCCACCACACGTTGCGGATGGTGCAGGTTCCCAGGCAGTGCACGCCGTCGCCGGCGGGCGAGCCGAGGATGACGTTCTGCAGGGTGCCACCGTTGGCGATCTCGAACATCGGGTCCTGGGATTCGCTCTGTGAGCCGTCACCGATGCAGCAGTAGGTCTTCATGCCACCGTCGAAGGTGCCCGAGACGTTGACCGTGCCGGAGATGCTCACCGATCCGGCGGAGGACGGCCAGGATCCGGTCGGAGTGCCGCCGCTCGGGGGCGGGCTGCTGGTGGGACTGGTGGTGGGACTGGTGGTGGGGCTGGTGGTCGGGGTTGTGCCGCCGCCGGTGGCGTAGGTCTCGAACTCGGCGATCCGCGGTGCGCTGGCTGCGCTGGTGATGTCGAGGGTGATCTTCTTCAGTGAGGTCGAGGCAAAGGAGATGGTGCTCGGGTTGCCGCTGCCGCTGGTCAGGACGGCCCCGTTGTCGGCGTTGAGCAGTCGCCAGGAGTTGATCGAACCGCCGCCGGAGGCGTGCTTGATGATGGCCGAGGACACCGTTGTGGCGCTGCTCCATTTGACCGAGACGTAGCCGGTGGAGCTGCTCGGCGACCAGTAGGTGCTGGTGCTGCCGTCCTTGACGTTGCCGTAGCTGGTGCCGCTGGCCTTGCTGGAGCCGTCGGCGCCGCCGCCGAGGCTCAGGTTGTCGGCCGCCATAGCCTGGGATACCGGCAGCGTCATCAAAATTACGGCGCTCGTGACTGCGGTGGCTCCCCCCGCTAACCATCGCAGGGCGACTGATCGTTTCATCCGTGCCTCACCTTCATCATCGAGAGTGCGTCGCACCGCCACCTAGGACAGGAAAGCGCTTACCTGACGACGATAGATACGCTTCGATGCAATAACAAGGAGTTGCAGGAGTTGCAGTGTGCTGAGTTTGAGCAGGGGCACCAGGCTCTCGGGAACACTGATGCTGCGAATCCTCGACATACCTGCCCACCAAGCGTTGCCGATGAGGCTTGGTCACCAGCACGGCGAGCTGGTGATGGTCGTCGCCGACGACCGACAGTTCCTCGGGGATGCACAGGCCCAGCTCGCGGGCGGCCCGGTAGGCGGCGAAGGCCAGCGAGATGTATAGGTCAACCGTCCATGGGAAGGAGGCGAAGACTTCGGCCCGGGCCTCGCGGATCTCCTTGGGTTCGGGATTTGAGTTCAGCCGTCCGGTCAGGTAGGCGCTGACCTGGGCGTGCAACTCTTGGTCGGAGACCGCCTCCGCGATGCGCTGACGCGCGCCAGCGGCCGCCGCCGCCGGCGGCGGCGGCGGAGAAAGGAAACGCGGTCGCACACCGCGGCACACCCGAAAACACGTTTCCGTCTTTGCGATACTGCCATCGATGGCCTTCGTTGCGACCTGATTGCGGGAGGTGGCGCCGATAGGAAGGCTGAGGATGCCTGCGGTGCCGGACGGGCCGGTCCGGCGGTTCTACGAGCGGCTGCACGACCTCCACGCGTCGGCGGGCCGGCCGAGCATGCGCGAGCTGCAGCGTGCCACTCGCGGGGAGCGGCGCCCGCGGGGGATCAACCCGACCACCATCCACGACGCGTTCAGCCTGCCCCGCCTCGCCCGCTGGGAGGTGGTGGAGGAGATCGTGACCCGGCTCGGGGGTGACGCCGAGGAGTTCGGGCAGCTGTGGCGGCAGGCCCGCGAGGTGCAGGCCCGCGACGCCGACCTCGCGGCCGTGGCGGCCGGCGGCACCCCCGTCGCCGCCTCGGTGCCGCGGCAGCTGCCACCGGACGTGTGGGGCTTCACCGGCCGCCAGGAGCAGCTCAAGGCGCTCGACGAGCTGCTCGCCGGCGACCGCACGGCGGTGGTGATCACGGCGATCGCCGGCATGGCCGGGGTGGGCAAGACCGCACTCGCCGTGCACTGGGCCCACCAGGTCGCCGGCCGCTTCCCCGACGGCCAGCTCTACGTCAACCTGCGCGGCTGGGCGCAGGGCGAACCGGTGCGGCCGATCGACGCGCTGGTGCTGCTGCTGCGCGGCCTCGGCGTGCCGGCCGGCGAGATCCCGACCGAGGAAGACGTCGCCGCCGCGCGGTACCGCTCGCTGTTGGCCGACCGCCGGGCGCTGGTGCTGCTCGACAACGCGGCCGACGCGGCGCAGGTCCGGCCGCTGCTGCCGGCCAGCGCGGCGGGCCTGGTGCTGGTCACCAGCCGGGACCGGCTCTCCGGCCTGGTGGCGCGCGACGGCGCGCGACGGCTGACCCTGGACGTGCTCGGCGCGGACGAGGCACATCTGCTGCTGGCCCACATCCTCGGCGCCGACCGGGTGGCCGTCGAGGCGGAGGCCACCGCCGAGCTGACGCGGGCCTGCTCGTACCTGCCGCTGGCGCTGCGCATCGCCGCCGCCCGCATGATCGACCATCCTGGGCGCCGCATCGCCGACGACGTCACCGAGCTGCGCCACGACACCCTCGCGAGCCTGGAGATCGACGAGGAGCAGTCGGGGGTACGGGCAACGTTCGGCCTCTCGTACAGGTCACTGGACGCCGAGGCGCGACGGCTGTTCCGCTTCTCCGGGCTCGTACCCGGGCCCGAGCTCTCCCCCGACGGCGCCGCCGCGATGGTCGGGACGACGGGCGCGGTGGCCGGGCGGCTGCTGGAGCGGCTCGCGGGCGCGCACCTGCTCACCCGCCAGCCGGACGGCCGCTACACGAGCCACGACCTGCTGCGCCAGTACGCCGCCGAGCGGTGCGAGGCCGAGGAGCCCGCCGAGGTGCGGCGGGCCGTGCTAGGAAGGCTCTTCGACTGGTACCTGGCCGGGGCCGACACCGCGGCCAAGCTCGTCTACCCCGACCGGATGCGCCTGCCGGTGCCCGCGCCTCCGGTCCCGGCGCCCGCCTTCCACGACGGGGCGGCCGCCCTCGCCTGGCTCGACGCCGAGCGGGCGAACCTCGTCGCCGCCATCGCGTACGCCGCGCGGCACGGACCGCGGCCGACCGCCTGGCTGCTGGCTGACACCCTGCGCAGCTACTTCTGGCTGCGCATGCACACCGTCGACCTGGCCCGCGCCACGGCGGACGCGCTGCGCGCCGCGCAGGAGGAGGGCGACCGTCGCGCGCAGGCGATGACACTGCTGAGCCTCAGCAACATCGACCACCGCCAGCGGCGCTACGCCGAGGCGATCGGGCACTGCACCCAGGCGCTCGCCCTCGCCGAGAACACCGGCTGGAACAAGGGGCGGGCGGCGGCCCTCGGCATCCTCGCCACCGTCCACCGCGACGCCGGCAACCTCGAGGAGGCGGCCGAGGTGTACGGGCGAGCGCTGGCGCTGTACCGCCAGGTGAGCTCGCCGGACGGCGAGGCGCTCACGCTCAACCACCTGGCCCGCACGTACTGGTACCTCACCCGGTACCCGGAGGCGCTGGACTCGGCCGCCCGGGCGGTAACGCTGCGGCGGCTGGCCGGATCACGCCAGGGTGAGGCTTTCGCGCTGGACACGCTCGGCGAGATCTGCCACGCGGCGGGACGGTTCGACGAGGCGCTGCACCACCTCAGCCTCGCCCTCACGCTGAGCCGCGAGGTGGGCGACCGCGGCGCGGAGGCGTACACGCTGCGCGACCTCGCGGAGGTGTACCGCGACCACGGCGAGCCGCGGCAGGCGCTGGACCTGGCGCGTGCCGCCGTCGCCCAGGCCCGCCTGCTCGGCGACATCCGGATCGAGGCGGACGCGCTCAACACGCTCGCCGCCGTCCACAACCGCCTCGGCCAGAACCGCGACGCGATCGAGCAGCACGAGCTGGCGCTCGACCTGACCGGCGCGAGCGGCGACCCGTACCCGCGGATCGAGGCGTCGATCGGGCTCGCCGCCGCCTGCCACGGCCTGGGCCAGGAGCGGCGGGCCCGCGAGCACGCCCACCGCGCCCTCGCCGAGGCCGCCCGCACCGGGTTCCGCAACCTCGAGGAGCGGGCCCGAACCGTCGTGGCGCTGCTGCCCGGCTGACTGTCAGCGACACTCCTGACAGCCGCGAACGGTTCCCGTCCGGCCGCCCGCGGCCCCACGCTGAGTCCCGCCATCGAAGGAACTCGAGGGAGGGCTCGATGAGACTGAAAAGAGTGGGCGCCGGCGTGGCCGTGCTGGCCGTGGCGATGCTCATGGCGACGCCGGCACGGGCGAGCGCGCCACTGCCGGACCGCGCCGTCGATCCGGGTACCGCCAGCGGCGCGGCGGAGGCCGTCGCCAGCGCGTACCGTGCCGCGTACCCGGCGATGTCGGTCGCCGCCGCGCGCACCGCCGCCGCACAGCAGGCGCAACGGCGGCTGCTGCACGACACGGTCGAAGGGGACCCGAAGACGTTCGGCGGGTCGTGGTTCGACGCGCCGTCGGGCGTCTTACACGTGGCGGTGACCACCGCGGGGGCCGAGGCGACCGCCACGACGCTCGGGCACAAGCTCGGCATCCGGGTGCAGACGCACCGCGTCGCCCGCACCTTCGCCGACCTGGAGCGCCAGGCTGCGGCGATCCGCCGCGGCACCGGTGCGCTGAGCGCGGCCGCGGCCGGCAACGTCGGCCTGGACCTGGTCACCAACCAGGTCGTCGTCGCCGTGCCCGCGCTGCGCATGGCCGCGCTGGCCGCCGACGCGGTGCCCGCGGGGGTACGGGTGGCTCCGCGCAAGGCGACCCCGGTGGAGCCGGACGTCTGCACCGCCCGCAACAACTGCGCCGACAGCCTGCGCGCCGGCCTGATGCTGAGCCCGCAGTGCTCGCTCGGCTTCACCTTCCGGGACAAGTTCACGCCCAACACGCGGTGGGTCATCACCGCCGGCCACTGCTCGACCGGGGTCGGCGTGACCTGGTCGACAGGCGGCACCACGATCGGGACGCTGACC
Source organism: Actinoplanes sp. NPDC049599 (assembly GCF_044465625.1). Taxonomy (NCBI): domain Bacteria; kingdom Bacillati; phylum Actinomycetota; class Actinomycetes; order Micromonosporales; family Micromonosporaceae; genus Actinoplanes; species Actinoplanes sp. NPDC049599. The sequence continues at coordinate 10,456 of NZ_JBITLX010000025.1, read as the reverse complement.
GGCGCCACCGACCGGGACAACCTCGACATCGCCTCGATCAGCACCACCAACGCGACCTACCTCGCGGACACGGTGGGGCGGATCTACATGCACGGCGCGGCCAACCGGTTCGTACGGGTCAACGGCGCGCCCACCCGCACATCATCCATGGTGGCCGGTGACGTCGTGTGCCTGTCCGCGAACATCACCACGCCCACCGGCGCCAACAACTGCGCCGTCATCGAGCTGGTCAGCGACCCGCAGGTGCGCGGCATGGTGAAGACGACGGGGTACGACGCCTGCGGCGGCGACAGCGGCGGCGGCTGGTACCAACTGACGTCGGACAACCGGCGCAACGCGTACGGCATCCACAGCCGCAGCACCACCGGCTGCAACGCCACGCCGGCCGAGTCGTGGTTCACCCCGGTGCCCGGCTTCACCGGCGGCATGACCATCGAAACCGGCTGACCGTTCCACCCGCCCGGGGAGGGTGCGGGAGGGCCGGGCCACTGCGGCCCGCCCTCCTGCCGGCTTCCGCCACCGGCGGTGGTCTGGCAGCTCGCGCTCGGCGTCGTCGCTTGCCTCGGTAGCGCGGCGCAAGGTCTCCAGGCCCTTCGCGGTCAGCTCGAGTACCCGGACCCGGGCGCCGCCGTCGGTCAGCGCCCGCGCGCACGACAGTCCGGCGATCCCGGCACCCACCACGACCACGTCCACGATCGAGACCCTACAAGGGTGTCGGGCACCCGCTCGATCGGACTTTGGACACAGCGGCCGGCTGCCGCGGATGAGCGCACACGATGGGGCTTTGCTCGACTATCGGAAGGGAAGCAGAAGTGAGTGAACGTCCAGCCGAGGTGTTCGCGAGGCTGAGCAGCACGCGGCCACCGGTCGTCCGGTCCCAGCGGCTGCGGCGCGCGGTCGTGCTCGGGGGCAGCGTCGCCGGGCTGCTCGCGGCCCGGGTGCTCGCCGACCACGCCGACGAGGTGGTCGTGGTGGAGCGCGACGATGTCGAGGAGAGCGCCGGAGGGCGGCGCGGCGTGCCGCAGCAGTTCCAGGTGCACACATTGCTGCCCGGCGGGCGCGCGCAGATCGAGCGCCTGTTCCCCGGCTTCACCCGGGAGGCCGTCGAGCTCGGCGCGGTGCTGTCCCAGGGCCACCAGGTGCAGGCGTGGGCTGACGACGTCGCCGCGGTGCGGACCCCGAACGCGGTGCTACTCAGCGAGAGTCGCACCTTCCTGGAGACGCTACTGCGCCACCGCACGCTGGCGCTCGGCAACGTCCGGTCGCTCACCGCCGCCGCCACCGGCCTGCGGTACCGCGACGCCCAGGTCACCGCGGTCCGGGTCGGCGACCAGGACCTGGCCGCCGACTTCGTGGTGGACGCCATGGGCCGGGCCAGCAGGCTGTCCGACTGGCTGGCCGCCGACGGCTGGGAACGGCCGGAACTCGACCGGATGCGCATCGACGTCAACTACGCCACGGCGTACTTCCGGCGTACCGAACCAGACCCGCCGATCGGCGCCGCGATCTCCCGCTTCTCCCCCGGCTATCCGAAGAAAACGCAGGCGGCGACCACCGCCATCGAGGACATGCAGTGGATGCTGATGCTGACCACCTACGGCGACGACCGCCCGGCGCCGGACCTGGCCGACTTCCTCGCCCGCTGCGCCGACCTGCCGCCGCTGTTCCAGGAGATCGCCGCCCAGGAGCCCACCAGCGACGTCCGCACCTACCATCAGAGCGACGCGCGCCGCCGCCGCTTCGACCGGCTCACCCGCCTGCCGGCCCGCCTGGTCAGCGTCGGCGACGCCGTCGCCTCGTTCAACCCGGTCTACGGCCAAGGTATGTCCTCCGCCGCGCTGCACGCCTCCTGCCTGTCCGAACACCTGTGCGGCGACCCAGACCTCAACCGGCCGGCGACCGGCTTCTTCCAGCTGCAGAAAGTCGTGGTGGACGCCGCGTGGGACCTTTCGACGTCCGGTGACGCTCAGCGCATGGAGACCACCCCACCCCGTCTTCCGGTACGCGTGCAGCGCGCACTGGTCAACCAGGTGATCGCGGCGTCTACGGTGGACGTGCGGATCGGCACCCTGTTCGGCGACGTCGCCTACATGCTCACCCACCCGAGCACCCTGGCCACGCCGTCGGTGCTGCTCAGGTCGCTCGTGGTGAACCTGCGCCACCGCTTCCGCCCCCGGCCGGCCGCCGTGCCGGAGTCACGTCCGCAGCCCCACCGGGTGGGAGACTGATGGCCTTCTAGGACTTGACGCAGCACGGCCTCGCGATCCTCTCGACGTTCCTGGCGGCGGTCGCCAGCGGACTTCAAGCCCGGCGAGCCTGAGAGAAATCCCAGGCCACCGGCAAGTGGCGGTACCGCGACGCCATCCGCGAGGCCGTCAAGCCGGTGCGGCTCAGGAACGCCGATATGTCCGCCGCGCGGCACTATCACCGCATCAGCGTGCTGTGGGTTTGCTCCGCCAAGCCGAGCGGGTCGAGGAAGTTCACCGGATCGTGGGCGCAGTACGCGTAGTCGCCGCCGGGGCGCAGGTTCAAGCGGGCAGTTCCGCCGACGGCCTGGCCGGATAGCCCAGGCCGGAGCTCGACGGGACCACGCGAGACTGATACCCGAACGGGCCTTGCGGCCTCGCGTGAGTGACGGTCGTCGCCCGCTGCGAGGATCCGGTCCTGAGCATGCGTCATGGCTGCCGACGGCGGGTGTCTCACAGGTATCGACGTTCTCTTCGGATCGAGGTGACGTCCATGCCACCATCCCTCACCGCCGCCGAGCCGCCGGACGACCTGTTCACCGCCTGGCTCCAGCAGACACCGGCCCGGGCCCGCACCCGCGGACGGCCGACCCGACCGACACCCGGCCCGATCCGCTTTGCTTTCTACGGGCGTATGTCCATCACCGGCTACCAAGACCCACCTCGTCCCGGCAATGGCAGTACGACAACGCCACCCGGCTCATCGCCGGATACGGCACGATCACCGTCGAGTTCTTCGACGCCGGCTACTCCCGCAGCCTGCCCTGGCACCAACGCCCCGCCGCCACCGAACTCCTCGCAGAAGCCGCACGAGCTGACCGGCGCTTCGACGCCGTGGCGATCGGCGAGTATGAACGCGCCTTCACCGCAGGACAAGCTCAACAGACCATCCCCCTCCTGCAGGCCTACGGGGTCACGGTGTGGCTACCCGAAGCCGACGGCCCCATCCACCTCGACCAGCCCGCCCACCAGGCGCTGCTCATGCTGCTCGGCCACCAGTCCGAACGTGAAGTCCTGCGCCGGGAACCAGGTCGGCGAACTTGGTCTCAGCCGGCGCTTGAGTCGGCTGCGATGGGCCTCGATCGGACTATCGGCGTACTTCTCGACGAGGTGCCAGGCCGAGGGAAGCGTTTCGTCGAGCGCGGCCGGGTAGAACGGTGCGGCGTCGGTCGCGACCTCGCTCGGGATACCTTCAGGGTGCGCAGGGCGAGTTCAGCCGGTCGTAGGATGCCCAAGACCTTGATCGCGGCGACCGCGTCCTGTTCGGCCTGGTCCTGGCGGGGACCGCGCTCCCCGCCGAGACGGTCCTCGTCGCGTCCGCACCTCAGGGCGCCGACGTACGGCTGGTGACCGGGGACCCAGGCCACCTGCAGTCGCTGGACCTACGTACCGGCAAACGCCGCACCGGCCCGCCCGCGATGTATGCCGACTTCCCCTCGTATCTTGGCGGCACCAGCAGCGGGTCACCCGGGTACGCCCAGCTCCGAGCGGGCAACCAGAAATACTCCACCACAGTCTTCCAATGGGAAGCCGTCCGCAAACCCTGGGCTGACGGCGTGGGCTACGCTCCGCGCGGCAAGGCGTGGCTCACCGTCGATGTCGCGTTCGCGACCCAGCGGGAGACGACCGGCAGCGATGAACTCTCCCTGGCTCTGAACCCGGCCACCGCCTTCCGGGTAGGCACCGCCAAGCCTGTTCCCGGCTCCGTCAAATACGCGACCGAGGAGGATCAGTACAGCTTCGTCGTCGCCGTTGATGACGACCTCAGCAAAGGCACACTGCACATCTCCCTGGACGGCGCGAAGCTCACGGTCGACGGCAAACCGCGACAGTTCAGCGTCGTCGAGACCAAGGGCCTATCCGCGCCCTTCACCCTGCGGTGACGCCCCACCCGGGTCACCCCGTGAGCTTATCGCGCACCACCTACACGCCGTACGACATCGGATTCGTTCGCTGCGTGCGCTGACGGTCGCCGGTGAATGTTCCGGCGGTCGATGGTCAGCCGCCGCATAGCCCCTTTGGGCCGCCACTGGTGGTCGAGTGTCAGGTGCGGGTCAGGGCGGTGGTGGGCCGGTGCTGGCGCGAACAGCGAGGCGGGTCGGGTTCTCCGACTGGGATCCGGGGCTGCGGCCGTCGATCACGTCGAGCATCACCTGGGCGGTATGCCGGCCGTACCCCTGGATGTCGCGGGCCAGTGCGGTGAGCGCGGGCCGGACCAGTACGCAGAGTTGAGAGTCGTCGCCGGCCAGGATGGACAGTTCTTGGGGTACGGCGATGCCCATCTCCTGGGCGACGTTGAGCGCGGCGGCTGCCATGACGTCGTTGTCGAACATGATCGCGGTGGGCCGGTCCCGCCGTGACAGCAGAGTCCGGGTCGCCTGCGCGCCCTCCTCCCAGGTGTAGTCGGTCGCGACCACCCGGGGGTTGCCGAGCCCGTGGGCGAACATCGCAGCCCGGAATGCCGCGATGCGGACCTGGGTGTGGTCGAGCGCGGGCAGCCCGGCGACCCGGGTGATGTCGCGGTGCCCGAGGGCGACGAGATAGTCCACGCCGGTGGTCACGGCCGCCGTGTCGTCGGTCCAGACGGCCGGCAGGGCGGTGTCGTTGCGGTGCCTGCCGACCAGGACGGCGGGGATGCCCAGGTTGTCGAGGACGGGGATCCGGGTGTCGTCGGTCCACAGGTCGGTGATGACCATGCCGTCGACGCGGCGCTCGGCCCAGCACAGCCGCATCGCGTCGATGGCGGCGCGGTGGTCGTCGACGAACTGCAGCAGCAGGGCGATGTTCTGGCGGGCGAGCTGGCCCTCGAGCCCGGCGATGAACCGCATGAAGAACGGCTCGACGCCGAGGGTGTCGGGCGACCGGGCGATGATCAGACCGACGCTGTGGGCCCGGGACCCGGACAGCGAACGGGCGGCCACGCTGGGCCGCCAGCCGATCTCGTCGGCGATCGCCAGGATGTGCTTGCGGGTTGTGGCGGACACCCCGGGACGGCCGTTGAGCGCGTAGGACACGGCGCCTGTCGAGACGCCGGCCCGCGCCGCTATCTCGGCGATGGTCGGCCGCTTCAACCGCGCCCCCTCAGCACCCATGCATGAGTATCGATGAGAAATTAAACGCTTAAGCCACCGCTTCCGCAACCACGGAAGGCAGCGAACGGAATCCTTGACTTAAGGGTTTAAGTCCTCAACCGTATGGGAGCGCTCCCATCGATCTATACCTATGAAAGGAGAGCCGCGATGAACAACCGCGTTGCCCTGGTGTCAGCGGCGGCGACCAGCCTGCTCGTCGTAGGCGGATGGGCGGCCGTGTCCACCGCATCGGCCGCCGCCGCCGGCTGTTCAGCAACCTATGCCGTCGTCAGCCAATGGCAGGGCGGATTCCAGGGTGGTGTCTCGTTCACCAACCTGGGCGACCCGGTGACCACCTGGAAGCTGGAGTTCGACTTCCCCGCCGCCGGTCAAACCGTCAGCCAGGGCTGGAACGCCACCTGGTCGCAGTCCGGCAGCCATGTCACCGCTTCGAACGCCGCCTGGAACGGTGCCGTCGCCACCGGCGGATCCGTCGCGCTCGGCTTCATCGGCACGATCACCGGCAGCAACCCGCCGCCCACCTCCTTCAGCGTCAACGGCATCCGATGCACCGGCACGACCACACCGCCGAGCACTCCGCCCAGCACCCCGCCGTCAACCCCGCCGTCAACCCCGCCCTCGACACCACCGTCCACACCACCGGCCGGAGGCCCCGCACCGGCGCTGCATGTGTCCGGCAACAAGCTGGTCACCGCGGCCGGGGCGACCTACCGGCTGCTCGGCGTCAACCGATCCAGCGGGGAGTTCGCCTGCGTACAGGGCAAGGGCATGTGGGACGGCGCCCCGGCCGACCAGGCCGGCATCGACGCGATGAAGACCTGGAACGTCCATGCCGTCCGGATCCCGCTGAACGAGGACTGCTGGCTCGGGCTGTCCGGCTCACCCAGCGGCCCGCAGTATCAGCAGGAGGTCAAGAAATTCGCCGACGCGCTGGTGGCCAACGGCATCACCCCGATCCTGGACCTGCACTGGACCCACGGGCTGTACACCGGCAACATCTCGGCCTGCGCCGACGTCAACGCGACCTGCCAGAAGCCGATGCCCAGCATGCAGTACACGCCGCAGTTCTGGACCGGCGTGGCAACCATGTTCAAGGGCAACAACGCGGTCGTCTTCGACCTGTTCAACGAGCCCTACCCGGACGCGTCCAACAACTGGTCGGACATGACCGCCGCGTGGAAGTGCCTACGCGACGGCGGGACCTGCACCGGCATCACCTACGAGGTGGCCGGCATGCAGGACCTGCTCGACGCGGTCCGGGCGACCGGCGCCACCAACGTGGTCATGACCGCCGGGCTGACCTGGACCAACGACCTGAGCCAATGGCTGACCTACAAGCCGACGGACCCCACCGGCAACCTGATGGCGTCATGGCACACCTACAACTTCAACGCCTGTGTCACCACGTCCTGCTGGGACACCCAGATCGGCGCAGTGGCCGCCCAGGTGCCGGTGCAGGCCGGCGAGATCGGCCAGGACACCTGCGCCCACGACTACATCGACCAGGTAATGGCCTGGGCCGACGCGCACGGCGTCGGATACACCGCCTGGACCTGGAACCCCTGGGGCATCTGCGGCAGCAGCGGCAACGTCCTCATCGAAGACTGGAACGGCACCCCGACCAAGACCTACGGCGAGGGCTTCAAGGCCCACCTGCTCACCGTCCAGCCCTGATCCGTCCCGCCGGCCTGCCCCGACACCCATCGCGGCAGGCCGGCCCCCTCGGAGGTATGACCATGCTGCGCAATCCCCGTACCCTCCTGCTGGCCTTTGCCTTGGCTCTTCTCGCCGCGATGCCGGCGCTCGCGGCGGCCGAGCCGGCGCTCTCGGCCGCCGCACCGGTACGGATCATGCCGCTCGGCGACTCGATCACCGCCGGGACCGGATGCTGGCGGGCCAAGCTGTGGCATCAGCTGCAGGCGTCCGGCCACATGGCGATCGACTTCGTCGGCGGCGTCTCCGACGGCGGCGGCTGCAACCCCGGATACTCCTACGACTTCGACCACGAGGGCCACGGCGGCTTCTCGGCCACCGGCATCGCCGACAACAACCAGCTACCAGCGTGGCTGGCCGCCGCCCGGCCCGACATCGTCATGATGCACCTGGGCACCAACGACATGTGGGGCGGCTACATCCCGCTGGCCACCAAGCTCGCCGCGTTCACCAAGCTGGTCGGCCAGATGCGGACGGCCAACCCGACCATGAAGATCATCGTCGCGCAGATCATCCCGATGAGCGCCGCCGCCTGCGCCACCTGCCCCGCCGACGTGGTCGCGCTCAACACCGCGATCCCCGGCTGGGCCGCCGGCCTCACCACGGCGCAGTCCCCCATCGTCGTCGCGGACCTGTGGACCGGGTACGACGCGGTGGCCGACAACGTCGACGGCGTGCACCCCAACGACACCGGATACCAGAAGATGGCCGCCGGTTGGTATCCCGTCCTCACCGGCGTGCTCGGCGGCACGACCCCGCCCACGACCCCGCCGACGACTGTGCCGACAACTCCGCCAACGACGCCGCCGGCCGGCGCCTGCGCCGCGACCTACCGGATGATCTCTCAATGGGGCGGCGGTTTCCAGGGCGAGGTGACTGTCCGCAACGACTCAGCGGCGCCCACCACGGCGTGGACGGCCACGGCGACCTTCCCTGATGCTCAGCAGATCACTCAGACCTGGAACGCGACCGCGACGCAGAACGGTTCGGTGGTCACCGCCCGCAACGCCGACTACAACGGCAGTTTGGCCTCCGGCGGCTCGACCACCTTCGGCTTCGTGGCCTCGTGGAACGGCAGCAACCGAGCGCCCGCGGTCGCCTGCACGCTGCGCTGAGGTCCGCACCCCTTGCCCTAACCGACGCCAGCAAATCCGGGCACTACAGGCCGCGAACCCGGCTGGAACGCCGGCGCACGGGCAGTCGCTCGGATCTTGGCAGAGGCGCTGTGGGACTCACGCCTGCACGTGATCCTTCGCAACACCGCCGGGCGGTGAGTACGTGGAGGGGTGCGCGCAGTACTGACGCGCAGGTCGCACCCCAGCCATGAAATTGCGTCCATCAATGTCAATCGAGATAGTTTAAGTCCGCAACTTAATCAGCTACTCCATCCGTGAAGGTCAACTCCCGACCGACCGCCTTCACCCGATCTGCGCCTTCAACCAGACACAGAAAGCGGCATCCTCAACGGCCGCTACGGCGGCTTCCTCTCCTGACCGATATCGGCGAGCGGCAGGATCGACAGCCTTATCGCTCGCCCGTCTCCCGCCACCCCGACGTCTATCGACATTCACCAAGGAGCACAGATGCGACCGCCTCCTCTCCGGTCCCGTCCGATCATCGCCATCGTCGCCACCCTCGCCGTCGCCGGGGGTGCCGTCCTGACGAGCGCCCTCGCCGCGCACGCCGCAGCCGGCTGCCGGGTCACCTATACGGTGCAGAGCCAGTGGACCGGCGGTTTCGTCGCCGATGTGAACGTCGCCAACCTAGGCGCGCCCGTCACCAGTTGGCAATTGGCCTGGTCGTTCACCGCCGGGCAGACGGTCACGCAACTGTGGAACGGCACGGTGAACCAGTCCGGGGCGCACGTCACGGTGGCGAACGCCAGCTGGAACGGCACGATCGACACCGGCGCGTCCACCTCATTCGGCTTCGGTGGTTCGCTGACCGGCGCGGCGAACCCGGTACCCACGACGTTCACGCTCAACGGCGTCACCTGCACCGGCAGCGTGGAACCCACTGCCAGCACCAGCGCCGGCCCCACCCCCAGCGCGTCGGCGAGCCCGAGCCCGGCACCGGCATCCAACGTCCTGAACCAGGTCAGCACGGTCGGCCGGGTCAAGACGACCAATGCCGGCGTGCAGTACACCTGGCCCGGCACCTACTTCGAGGGTCGCTTCCGCGGCACGGGCGTGGGCGTCGTCATCAACGACTCAAACAACGACTACGTCATCACGGTAGACGGCAACACCGTCGCCACCCTCGTCACTCCAGGGCAGATCACCCACTGGGTCAAGGATCTGCCGGACGCCAACCACACCGTACGGCTGGCGAAGCGCACCGAAAGTCCGTGGGCCGCGGGTGAGTTCGGCGGGCTCGTCCCCGCCGCCGGAGGTGCGATCCTGACCAAGCCCGCCGCACGCAGCCGGCAGATCGAGTTCATCGGCGACTCGTGGACCGCGGGTTACGGCAACATGTCCACCTCGCGTGACTGCGCCGGCACCGGTGGCGTCAACCGCAACTCCAACGCCGACGCCACGTTCGGCGCGCTCACCGCTCGCGGCCTGAATGCCGATTACCAGATCAACGCCTGGTCCGGCATGGGCATGGTGCGCAACTACAACGGCCAGACCCCCGAAACCACCTTCCGCACCTACTACGAGACGGACCTGCAGGCCCTCTGGAACAGCACGGCCTGGCAGGTCCCGAGCACCTGGAAGCCGCAGGTCGTCGTCATCGGCCTCGGCATCAACGACTTCTCCACCGCACTCAACGCCGGCGAGAAATGGGCGACGATCGACGCGCTGGCCACCGAATACCGGACCGCCTACCTGGCATTCATCGACAAGCTGCGGACCCGGTACGGCGCTGGCACCCAGATCGTGCTCACCTACCCGGACCTGTCCTACCTCACCACCGCATTCGCCGATTCGATCCATCAGATCGTCAAGACGCGCAATGACGCCGGTGATGCGCGGGTGTCGTCGCTGTACTACGACAACAACACCCTCGGGCTCGACCTTCTCGGCTGCGACTGGCACCCGTCGCAGCACGACCACCAAATTCTCGCCACCACGCTGACCCAGCACATCTCGACCCTGCCGGTTGTTTGGTAGGCCACATCCGCGCAGCTCAGCGACTCGTTACCCGGTACGGGTAACGAGTCCGCAGCCGGACCTGCGCGCCGCCCTTCGACAACGGTCTGGCTCCCGGAGCACATGACTTCGATTCAACGGAAATCACGCGTGCGAACGGCTCGAATGAGATCGAACGCGCCTCTTTGCCGGAGGCGATACTCCGGCGTCCGGACGCCCACTAGGCCGTGTTTAGGAAGTGGTGGTGGCCTGGTCAGGTCACAGGCGGCGTGTCGGTGATCGAAAAGTAGGGAGGTCTCCGGTAGATCGTTCA